>JBFEPU010000004.1:0-26956 GCA_041549915.1 Anaerolineae bacterium
AGAGGATTTGCTGCTGCGCGTCCTGGAGCAGCGCTTGAAGCCCGGCTACTACTTGCTGCTGGACAGCGCAAGCTTCGAACGCGGAGAGGTGATCTCGGCGACGCCAGAAGAGGCGCTGTTCCGCATGAGTGGGCAGGCAGCCAGCGCCCCGAGGATCGAAACACAAGCGGTCAGCCGCGCAATCGCGGGGCAGAGCGTTGAATCGGCGAAGGAGTATCTGCGCAACCGCTTTGCTCTGCGCGCCGAGCCAGAGATCCAGCTGAGCGGCAGTTTGCTGCAGAGGTTGCCGTGGTGGGCACAGCGCATACGCGTACTGAGCACTGCGAGGTGAAGCATGCGAATCCTGGCCCTGGATGTGGGAGAGCAACGCACCGGGGTTGCCCTGAGCGATCCCCTGGGAGTGCTGGCATCACCGCTCACGGTGCTGACCGGCCCGACCCGCGAGGCGCAGCTGGAGGCTATCGAGCAGCTCACACGCAAGCACCAGGTGGAAAAGGTCATTGTGGGGTATCCACGCAGTCTAAGCGGGGCCATCGGCCCGCAGGCACAGCGCGTGGATCAGTACGTGGAGCAGCTCCGAGCGCACCTGCAGGTGCCTGTGGTTCTGTGGGATGAGCGCCTTTCGACCGCGCAGGCCGAGCGTTTGATCCACGAGACCGGGAGAAGCGTGCAGCGTGAGCGGATTGATGCCGCTGCGGCGGCCGTCATCCTGCAGAGCTACCTGGATGCTCAGGCTCTGACCGGAGACTCACAGGCAAGGCCATAGCAAGAGACCTGAGAGAGAGCAAGACTGATTTCGAGGAGGCCCAACTTGGAAGGCACCAGGCGCAACTTGACGCGAATCCTGCTCTTCCTGCTGGGAGTCGCTGTAATCCTGAGCAGTGCAACGACCATTGCCTGGTTTCTGGCACGACAGGTGCGCAGTGCTGCGCTGGAACCCGGTACGCAGATCGACCTCTCGTCCTTGGAGAGGACGCTTCTGGGCATCTATCTCAACTACCGCAAGGATGATATCGAGTCTCCACACAGTGCGGATAGCACTGCGCTCGATTTCTCCATCCGCGCAGGCGAGAACGGAGCCACAGTCGCCGCGCGCCTTGAGCGCATGGGGATTGTCAGCGATGGGGACTTGTTCCGGCTGCTGCTGCGCTATTGGGGCGTCGATGCCCAGATCGAGGCCGGCGATTACATGCTGCGACGAGACATGTCCATGTCGGACGTGGCGAGCCAGCTGCAACACGGGCGTCTGCGGGCGACGACAGTCACCATCCGTGAGGGGCTGCGCGCGGAGGAGATCGCGCATCTGCTGGCCAGCGAGGGTCTGGTGGATCAAGAGGAGTTTATCCTGCTGGTACGCGACAATGCTTTCCACTATGACTTTTTGCGTGACCGGCCGCCTGACGCGCCGAAGACATTGGAAGGCTTTTTGTTCCCTGACACCTACCAGTTGCCGGTGAACATCACGGCTACGGCGCTGATTGACACCATGCTACTGAACTTTGACCAACGTGTGACGATAGAGATGCGCCAGCAGGCGCTGGACAACGGTCTGGATCTGTTTGACGCGCTCACTCTGGCATCCATCATCGAGCGCGAGGTGGTGATGCCCGAGGAACGGCCTGTCGTCGCCAGTGTGTATCTCAATCGGCTGCGCCTGGGCATGTACCTGGAGGCTGATCCCACAGTCCAGTACGCGAAGGGTTATGATGCGGAGACAGGGCGGTGGTGGCCGCAGCTTGCACTGGACGAACTGCGCGCCGTTGACTCTCCGTTCAACACCTTCACGCACCCCGGCCTGCCACCTGGCCCGATTTGCAGCCCGGGTCTGGCCTCCATCGAAGCGGTGCTGAACCCTGTGGAAAGCACCTACCTGTTCTTCCACGCCAAGGGCGATGGCTGGCACGCCTTTGCCGAGACCTTTGAAGAGCACCTGGAGAACCAGAGGAAGTATCAGTAGAGTCGGGCCCCCGCCGTCGCGGTATTCCGCTCCGGCCACCTGCAGTCAAGTCCGCCCCGCGCCCGTCCTGCAGCCTCACGGCTTCTGTCTTGGAGATGCTGCGCTGGCACGCAGGTTGAGCTCATCACAAGGAGTGTGGGTCTTGCTCTTCGCTAGAAACGATCCTGTCACGCCGGCAAAAGGGTGGTATCGGGAGCTCTTCCACTGCGGGCTGCCATTGATCGGCTTTGCCAACCAAGGTGTCAATGAGCCACACTATCATGGCGAGCTGTACGAGGTGTACCTCGTCGCCAGGGGCAGCAGCACCATCGAGGTGGAAGGCACTTTCTTGACTCTCCACGCTGGCGATGTCATTGCTATCGAGCCCGGCGAAACGCACACTTTCGTGGCAAGCACGCCGGATTACTTCCACTTTGTCCTGCACTGCCCCCCAGGCGCGGGTGACAAAGTGGTCGCGATCTAGGCTCGTGCAACGCGGGACGCTACAGCTGACAGCTTGCACTTTCTTGCAGGCGCAGGCCCCACCTTTTGCCAGTGACACAGCGCGCTGGATGACTTGGGACGCACATGAGAATCGCATTGCTCTCTGATACGCACGTGCCAACGTTGCTTCCGGAGCTGCCATCGCAACTGCTGGAGCGGTTGGCTGGCGTTGACCTGATCCTGCACGCCGGCGACCTGGTGTCTATCAAAGTCCTGGAGTCACTGCAGTCCATCGCCGACACGGTTGCGGTGCATGGTAACGTGGACTACCATCAAGTCGTGCGACAGCTACCCCGTAGGGAGCTCCTTTCTGTGGACGGGCGACAGCTGGGACTGATCCACGGCAACCAGGCTCCCAGGATCGAACGGCAGTACCTGCAACCAGGCAGCTACGATTCCCCGGCCATGGACACATTCTACGAGTACCTGGCACATGAGCTGCCGGACGCGGAGATCATTGTATTTGGCCATATCCACGTTCCCGTTGTGAAGCACTGGAACGACCGTCTGCTGGTCAACCCCGGGGCAGTCGCTCCCTACAGAGGTCACAGCAGCTTTGGCTTGCTGGATCTGGATGCCAAGAGGGTGAGGCCACAGATCATCGAGCTGTGAGCTGGGCGCAAGGCAAAGGGCAGGCCACAAGGCGCCACCGGACGGAGGATGCCCCATATCCAAGATCACCGATCGAAACTATCTGACGACTGAGCAGTACGCCACTGCCTCGAACCTAGAGGCACGAATTGAGCTGCACGCTCGCTTCAGCACGAACAGATACGGCTGGCAGCGCTGGGTTTTCGACCAGCTGAACCTTGGCGCAGCGTGCCGCATCCTTGAGCTGGGCTGTGGGCCAGGCGACTTGTGGCTGGAGAACAGGGAGCGAATCCCTGCAGGTTGGGACATCACGCTATCCGACCTCTCGTCAGGCATGCTGGAACAGGCCAAGTCCAATCTGCGCAATGCACAGCGCCGCTTCCGACTCGCCGCCATCGACGCGCAGGCGATCCCATTCGCCGACGCGAGCTTTGATGGCGTGATCGCAAACCACATGCTGTACCACGTGCCGGACAGGTCCCAGGCTTTGGCGGAGCTGCGCCGGGTCTTGCGGCCTGGGGGGCGGTTCTACACGTCGACAGTAGGCCGAAATCACATGCGAGAGATGGCGGAGCTGGTCAGCCGCTTTAGCCCGGGCGCCGAGTTCTGGCAGGAGAAAGAACGGGCCGATGCCTTTGTCCTGGAGACTGGCGCGGAGCAACTCTGCAAGTGGTTCACTGAGGTGACCGTTTATCGCTACGATGACGGCCTGGTCATCACCGAGGCCCAACCGCTGGTGGCGTACATCCTGTCGAGCTGGTCGTCGGCAGCTGTGGGCGACAGGGTGGCCGAGTTCACTGCGTTCGTGCGACAGAAGATCACTGCAGACGGTGCCATCCGAGTCCACAAAGACTCGGGAATGTTTGCCTGTAGGCGTGTCTGAGCAGATGTTACCGGCCGGGGCGCGGCGACCGGCCCATGGCCGCGACAGCAGCGACAGAAATCCCCAGTGTCTGCGTGCACGATTGTATCCCCAGGCCTTAGTACCTATCCGAAAACAGCGGGCCGGGCTCCTCGCGTAGCATCCCTCCGCTCTGTGGAGGGGCACGCCCGGCAACACCTGCACTTGCGCCAGAGCGCAGCGCCGGTACAAGTGTCCGGCGGCGTGCCCATGCTGGCGCAGGGTGCCCCACTCCGCTTCGCTTCGGGAACTTCCTTCGGTCGCTGCGCGAGGAGCCGCCTCAGCTGAGATTTCGGCTACGCACTTGTTCATGGTCATCGGCAAAGTGCACCACTGTCCTTGTGAACCAGGTGAGGAATCTCGGTGCCCGACGCTGAGATCCTTCACTACACTCCGGAGGACACAGGAGAGACTGCTGTCATGGCTTTGAACAGCCCTGTGTCCATCCCACATAGCCTTTGCAAAAGCGCCAACGTGTTGTAGAATCTCTGAGCAGGCAGCATCCCAATGGCGCGCAAGGAGCGGGTCGGCGCAAGCGCCATTGGCATGATTATGCGGTGCAATCCTGCATCGCGATGATGTAATGTGGACAATGGGGTAATCGATGGGCACCGAGCCTGAGTTCAGCCTCTTTGACATCGTTGATCTGCCTGATGGTGAGCGCGAGATCGTCCTGCACCTAGCGCGCAACGGTCCGGCAGATGGTCCCACGCTGGCCCAGGCCACCAGCCTGGACCTGTCTGCGATCAAGAGTGCCCTTGCCAAGCTGGTCGAGGAGGGGCGCGTTCGCCTGTCGGCCAGTGGGCAGGCGGAGGTTGTCCTGGGCCGCCGTAGAAGCCGCACCACGCTGCCCGTCCAATTGTGGCACGCACTTTCGGCCACCGATCGGCTCTATTCGCAGCGTGATATCGCCACCCTTCGCACCGCCGTACCGATCCTGCAGTTCGCCCGTGCTCGCCTGGTCCAGTTTGCAGACCATGGACCAGGACACGCCCTCCGCGTCAAGTCCTTCGCCAGCCAGCTTGGCTACATCATGGGACTGAGTCCCACCGAAGAACAGCTCCTGCGAGCTGGCGCTCTCTTCCACGACGTGGGCAACGCCGTGGACCGCGCGCGCCACAATGTCATCAGCCAGGAAACGGTCGAAAGGCTGGCCAGGGACGGCGAGCTCCCCTTCAGCCCCAAGGAGGCGGAACTGATCGGCATACTCTGCCTCTGGCATCGGCGCGAGTATGACCCCAGCCGAGTTGACGAGCTGGGGGGCGAGACTGTCCGTACAGGCCTCATGGCATCGATCCTCCGCGTGGCCGATGCGATGGACATCGACCACCGACGCTCAGACTACACGGAGCGCTTTGCGCACGTACTGCGTATGTTCTATGCCCATTCCCTCCCGTACTGGACCAGTCTGGAAGAGATCCTGGGCCTTCGTATCCGCTGCACACCAGATGTACAGGTGCAGGTCTTTACGCTGGGTCAGCTAGGGGACAACATTCAGATTGCCATGTTGCGTGGGGACCTGGATAGTACGCCGCTCGACTGGACGATAAGAGAGATCGCGGTGAGCGCGGGCTCGAGCCATGACGTGTCCCGGCTGACGCGATCCAGGCAGCGAAAGCGACCCGCGCTTCTGGTCTTTCCTTTCGAGCCACACAGCCTGATCATGGGTGCCCTCAGCCGTGCACACCTGACCGCGGACGGCCACGATGTTGAACTGCTCTGCTATCCGGACACGGCGGGAGGCTCCTCGTGGCTGTGGGGGCAGGTAATGCCTGAGACTGGCGCACAGGCCTACGACCGACTGGTCGTCATTGGTGACCGGCCAGATCCAAGCATCACTCGGCAATTGCTAGCGACCGCAGGCCGCTGGCAGGCAACTGGCGCACGAGTCAGCCTGTTGAACCGGCACGAGGCAAACTGGTCTCGCTTGCCGGCTTTGCTGCAAGTCGGCGTCGAGCTGATCCTGGGCGGCGATTGGGCCTACTTCTGGGGCCATGCTATCCAGCGAACGGATCTGACCTGGGGCCGCATTGCGGCACTGTGCACCCGCGATCCCACACAGTCGACGGTAGGGCTGACAGATGAGGAACGGGCCGTCACGCAAGGCTTGCTGAAGGTCGTGTACGACGCCTCCAGCCAATCAGCCAGCGACACGGAAGGCTGGGCAGCGCTGGCCAGACCGATCCTGGACCGAATCCAGGCCGATGACCGAGCGTACTTTAGCGGCCAGGCAGGTGACTTTGACAGCTATGCACAGACAAGTGAACGGGCCCACGTCGAAGGCCAGGTGCTGTGGTATGACCAAGCACCCAGTCCGTTCCCCTACGCCTACCACTGGGTACTGGAAAGGGCGATAGAGTATCACGGACGGAGTCCGGAACGAGGCATCCATTTCAACGTTCCCTACGCTATCGCTACATGGCGCGATGGGGATGAGGTGGAGTTGCTTGCTATCAGCCACTGGCGCGAGGAAGAGGCCATCCCCATCCGCCTGCTGTACCCTTCTGACCTGGGGCCATCCCCTGTGGGGAACGAAAGCACGATCCAGGTTCGCCTTCCCGCGGCTCAGTCAGAGATCGTCATCCGTGCACTTGTGGATGCTTGTCGTGAGGTGTGATTGCCTGCTGAGAGAGCAAAGCTTGTCACGCCCACGCGTCGCGCTGCCAACTGAGGTGATTTCCGCACAGTCTCCGCACTGTGCAGGCCTAAAAGGGCGTGGGTATGTCAACCGGTGAAGCTGAACTACCTACCCGCGAAGAACTGCTGAGCGGCGCCCTGCCCCCAGGGAAGCGAGCCAGCGCTCTGCTCTTCGCCATCGAAAGCCAGACCGCACACTTGGTCGCACAGTCGCAGCGGGCGACAGCGCTATACCTGACGAAGAAGGCACTTGAAGAGCGGGAACGCGCCTTTCTGGAGGCCCTGGCAGCCGGCCGCGAACCCTATCCACCGCCCACGATTCAGCAGCTGGAGCGCTACGCGCGGCACTGGCGGCCCCTGGTGGCAGAAGCCGGCGCGAGCTTGCGAGCGGCACTGGCCAACGCCCTGGCCCAAAAGCACGCCTTCAGGCAGCAGGATGTGCCGGGCATCCGAGCGGCTCTCGGCCTGGACGACGGAGCGGTCCAGCAGGCGTACCAGCGACTGTACAGAGAGCCGCTATCGTCCATCTACGCCCCGCAGGTAGCGCCTGGTGACCGCGCACGCTGGGCCCTGTCCGCATTGGCGGCGCGGTTGGAGGGGCTGCCCCCGTTCTGGGTAGCCTTTGCCCTAACTCTCCCTGTTGGGCCCGGATTGCTGGCCCTGCCCATCGCCGTTGCCGACGTGGGGCCGCTTCCCGCGATTGTACTGCTGATCATCTTTGGCCTGATCAACGCTTTGACGGCCGCTGCGCTAGCGGAGACAGTTGCCCGCTGCGGCATCACCCGGTTTGGATTGGGATACCTGGGACAGCTGGTGTCCGAATACTTGGGAGGCGCGGCTTCGCTGCTGCTGACATCCATAGTCGCGGTCAACAACTTCCTGGTGCTGATCGTGTTCTACATCGGAGTGGCGGACACTCTGGAGGGCGCAACTCGCCTGCCGGCAGAACTGTGGATTGCTGGGCTTTTTGCGATGGGGCTTTACTTCGTGTCGCGCCGATCGCTCAGCAGCACGGTCGCGTCAAGCCTGGTGATCGCCCTCATCAACGTGACCCTCTTGATCATCCTTCCGCTGTTCGCCGTACCGTACGTTGAGCTGGCCAACCTGGCGCACGCCAAGCTGCCCTTTGTGGGCGGGCGGCCGTTCGACGCGTCGGTCCTGCAGTTGGTCTTTGGCGTGATGTTGTCGAACTACTTCTCGCACATGCTGATCGCGAACTACGGACGGGTGGTCATCCGCCGTGACGCCAGCGCGCGCTCCTGGATCTTGGGCAGCATCGCTTCGATTGGCCTAACCACACTCATCAGTAGTCTGTGGGTGCTCACCTTCAACGGTGCCATCTCGGCCGAGACTCTGGCCAGCTCAACCGGCACCGCCCTGACTGCTTTGGCAGCACAGGTTGGGCCGGCGGTCAACTGGCTGGGAGCTGTCTTCGTCATCCTGAGTCTGGGCATGGCCGGCATCCATATCTCACTAGGCCTGTTGTTCCTGATCGAGGAACGGTTGCCGGCACCGTCTGAAGGCCGGTTAGGCGCGCGGTCCCGGTTTCTGCTTTCCATAAGCCCGATAGCGGCGGTGTTCCTGGTGAGTGAGTGGCTTTCCATCACCGATTCAGGGTCATTTGCTGGACTGCTTGGTATTGTCGGTGTCATCTCCCTGCCACTACTGGCAGGCATCTTCCCGGTGCTGCTGGTGGCTGCCAGCCGGCGCAAAGGAGGCTTTGTGCCGGGTTTGGTGCTCAGAGCGTTGGGCAACCGTGCCGTCTTGGTGAGCACATACCTTTTGTTCCTCGGCAGCATTTTCATGCACGGATTGGTTATCTGGGACAGCCCGGTCAAGCGAGCTGCAACGATGGTGGTCGGATGCATGGTGTTGGGCGTGACGGGCCTCACGCTGCGCGGACGAGCCCTGGACGCGCGCGTCGTGGTGGAGCTGCGTGAGGATCTGAGCCTCGGAGGCAAGAGCATGTTCAACATCACGGCCAGCGGTCAGCCGGCCAGAGCGAAGGTGTGGCTCACCTATGAAAGCGGCGAACAGCAGCTAGAGGCAGCCAGTGGTGAAGTGGAGAACCTGCAGGGGATGCGCCAGGCGGTTTTTCACCTACCAGCCACCGGAGCACGGGAGTTGAAGGTATGGGCCCACAGGATCACGCCTGAGGGCTCGTCCACGAGCCTGCCGGCGTGGGTGGAAGTGCACTGTGGGAATGACCGGAAGGAATACGACCTGAAATCGTCCGGTGGTCAGGTCGTGTTGCCTCTGGCGGCCGGGGAGTGCCAGTTGGAAGTCAGGCTGCAAGAGACATCTTCGACGTGACCCCAGTTCCTATCTGAATAGAAGATGCTCCCTCAAGGGAGGCAAGTGATGGGAGATCAGAAGAGCGACAAGAAGAAGGCACAGGACAGGAAAAAGCGAGTGCAGCGGCCGGCGGCTCAAGCGGCCAAGAGAAAGCCACGGCAGCTTGACGAGGACAACGCTGCAGTGAGCGGAGTCGAGAGCCGCGGGCCTGAAATGGCGGAGACGCTTCAAGCAGCAGGCCTGGCCCTTAGCAAGAGCTTTGATCTGCACGCTGTGCTCGAGACGCTGCTGGACTATGTGGGGCAGCTCGTGCCCTACGACAGCGCGGCCGTCTATCTGCTCGAGGAGGGCAGTCGGCTCGTGCTACGGGCAGCTCGTGGCTTCGAGCGCTGGCTTGATGCCGAAGACGCCCAAATCGTTGGTGTTGTCCGTTTTGATATCAGCCAGGTCCAGCGCAACTTGGGGCTGGCGGTTACGGAACAGAAGGGTCTGATCATCCCCGACGTCCGCGAGGCTCCGGGCTGGGAACCGATTCGCAGCTCGCAGCATATCCGCAGCTGGATGAGCGTGCCGTTGGTGGTGGATGGAGAGACCATTGGGGCGTACTCGCTGGACAAGACCGAGCCGAACTTTTTCACCGAGGAACACCTGCACGCGGCAGAATCGCTTGCAGCTGCCGCGGCAGTTGCGATTCAGATTGCCATTCGTTATGTCAAAGCACAAGAGGAGCTCACCGTCCGCGAAGAGGCACAGCGGGCTGAACATGAGCAGCGGGTGCTGTCTGAGGCGCTGCGTGACATCGGAGCCATGCTCAGCAGCAGCCTCGATCTCGAAGTGGTGCTGGAGAGGATCCTGACCGAGGTCAATCGTGTTGTGCCGTACGACTCTGCCACGATCTTGACGATCAAGGGCGACGTCGCGGAAGTCACACATTCCCGTGGCAAGGATGCGTCGGTCGTGGGCTTTCAACTTCCGATTCGGGACACGCCCAACCTGCTGGCGATCACAGAGACGGGGCGTCCGTTCATGATTCATGACACACAGACCTCCGACATCTGGGTTCGGGGCCCGGATACCCATGAGGTGCGTTCGAGCCTGGCAGTGGGGATCGGTGCAGATGACCAGATCATCGGCTTCCTCAGCTTGGAGTGCGAGACCCCAAACGCATTCACGGAGGAGCACGTGGAGCGTCTGCAGGCTTTCGCCGATCAGGCCGCTGTGGCCATCCGAAACGCGCGGTTGTTCGCCTCGGTTGAGGAGGGTCGACAGGTCGCCGAGACGCTCCGCGCCGCGAATCTGGCCCTGACCAAGAGCCTCGATCCGGACACGGTGCTCGAGACGCTGCTGGACTGCCTGCGTCAGCTTGTGCCCTACGACAGTGCCAGCGTGATGCTGCTGACGGATGACTCACAGCTGCGCATTCAGGCCATGCGCGGCTTTGAAGGCTGGACCGATGCAAGTGAAATCGTGGGGCGCACCTTTGACGTGCGGACTGCCCGGGCCCTTGGCCATGTGGTTGCCCAGAGAGAGAGCCTGGCCATCCCAGACACCTACGAGTACCCCGGCTGGCAGAGACCCCCGGGCACACAGTACATCCGCAGTTGGTTGGGGGTGCCACTGGTCTCCGGAGATCAGGTCATCGGCGTGTACTCTATGGACAAGGCTGAAGCCGGCTTTTTCACGGAGCAGCACGTCCGCCTGGCGGAGATGCTGGCCGCTCAGGGCGCCATCGCCATTGCAAACTCCCGCTTGCTGCAGGACTTGACCGAAAGCAACGCCCAGCTGCAACAACTGATGACCGAGTACGAGCAGGCACGACGGGTTGAACATGAGCAGCGGGTGCTGTCCGAGGCACTGCGTGACATCGGAGCGATGCTCAGCAGCAGCCTCGATCTCGACGTGGTGCTGGAGAGGATCCTGACCGAGGTCAATCGTGTTGTGCCCTACGACTCTGCCGGAATCATGCTGGTCAAGGGCGATATCGCGGAAGTCACAGCTGCCCGAGGCCACGATGCGTCCGTCGTGGGCTTGCAGCTTCCGATTCAAGACACGCCCAACTTGCGGGCAACAACAGAGACGGGGCGCCCGTGCCTGATCAGCGACACCCAGACTTCCGAGCTGGGCTATGACAAGGGCCCGGATGTCGAACGGGTCCGTTCGAGCCTGACTGCGGCCATCGGTGCAGACGAGCAGGTCATTGGCTTCCTCGCCTTGGAGTGCGAGACCCCAAACGCGTTCACGGAGGAGCACGTGGAGCGGCTGCAGGCTTTCGCCGATCAGGCCGCTGTAGCCATCCGCAACGCGCGGTTGTTCGCCTCGGTTGAGGAGGGTCGACAGGTTGCTGAGACGCTCCGGGCCGCGAATCTGGCCCTGACCAAGAGCCTCGATCTGGATACAGTGCTCGAGACGCTGCTCGACTGCGTGCACCAGCTTGTGCCCTTCGACACTGCCAGCGTGATGCTGCCGATGGATGATTCACGGCTGGTCGTTCAGGCCTTCCGTGACGCTGGAGACTGGTCCGATCCTAGCAAGGTTCTGGGGCACACTTTCGACCTTCGGACTAACCGGGTGCTTGGCCATGTGGTGGACGAGAGAGAGAGCTTGGCCATCCCAGACACCTACGAGTACCCCGGCTGGGAGAGGCTCGCCGGCGATGAGTACATCCGCAGCTGCCTGGGGGTACCGCTGGTCTCCGGCGAAGAAGTGATCGGCGTGTACTGGCTGGCAAAGGCTGAAGCCGGCTTTTTCACGGAGGAGCACGCCCGCCTGGCGGAGATGCTGGCCGCCCAGGGCGCCATCGCCATTGCGAACTCGCGATTGCTGCAGGACTTGCAGGCAAGCAACACTCGCCTGCAGCAACTGATGACCGAGTACGACCAGGCACGACAGGCTGAACATGAGCAACGCCTGATGACCGAGGCACTGCATGACATCGCAGCCATGCTCAACAGCAGCCTCGACCTCGACGATGTGCTCGAGGGCATCCTCACCCACGTTACCGAGCTCGTGCCCTGTGATGGAGCCAGCATCTTGATGATCAAGGGGGATGCGGCGGAGGTGACCCATGCACATGGGCATGATCCGGCCGTTGTCGGCTTGCGCTTCCCGTTGACAGAGAGGGGTGCCCCTAATCTGCTGCGCGCCCTGGAAAGTGGAAAGCCCTTTCTCGTTGACGACACGCTCACCTGCGAGTGGTGGGTTAACACGGTGACCGAGTCGGAATGGATTCGTTCCAACATCTGTGCACCTATTGGCACCGGTGACGATACCATGGGCTTTATCTCCGTGGACCGTGGAACGCCACACGCCTTCACCGCCGCACACGTGGAGCGTGTGGAGGCTCTCGCGCATGAGGCTGCTATCGCAGTCCGTAATGCGCGGCTGTACGCCTCGGTTGAAGAGGGTCGACAGGTCGCTGAGACGCTCCGGGCCGCGAACCTGGCTCTGACCAAGAGCCTCGATCTGGATACGGTGCTCGAGACGCTGCTGGACTGCGTGCGCCAGCTTGTGCCCTACGACAGTGCCTGCGTGATGCTGCCGACGGATGATTCACGGCTGCGCATTCAGGCCGTCCGCGGCTATGAACGTTGGAGCGATCCCAGCAAGGTCCTGGGGCGCACGTTTGACATTCGGAATGCCCTTGGCCATGTGGTTGCCGAGAGAGAGAGCCTGCTCATCCGAGACACCTACGAGTATCCCGGCTGGCAGCGCCCGCCCGCCACGGAGTACATCCGCAGTTGGCTGGGGGTACCACTGGTCTCCGGAGATAAAGTCATCGGCGTGTACTCCATGGACAAGGCGGAAGCCGGCTTTTTCACGGAGCAGCACGTCCGCCTGGCAGAGATGCTGGCCGCCCAGGGCGCCATCGCCATTGCGAACTCGCGCTTGCTCCAAGACTTGAAGGCAAGCAACACTCGCCTGCAGCAGCTCATGAGCGAGTACGAGCAGGCACGACGGGCGGAACATGAGCAGCGGATCCTGGCTGAGGCACTGCATGACATCACGGCCATGCTCAACAGCAGCCTCGATCTCGACGCTGTTCTCGAGGGCATCCTCACCCATCTTGCCGAGCAAGCGCCCTGTGATGCAGCCAGCATCCTGATGATCAAGGGGGATGTAGCTGAGGCGACCCACGTACGGGGACACGATCCGGGCGTTCTCGGTTTTCAGATTTCCCTGAGAGAGGATACCCCCCTAATCCAAGTGCTGAAAAGCGGCAAGCCCGTTGTCGTTGATGACACACGCACCTGTGAGGGGTGGATCTCCAGCCCGAAAGCCGAGTGGATACGTTCCAACCTCAACGCAGCGATCAAGAGCGGTGAAGAGACCATCGGCTTCATCTCCCTGGACAGTGGCACGCCACACGCCTTCACTCCTGAACACGTCCAGCGTGTGCAGGCCTTTGCCAACGAGGCTGCTATCGCCGTGCGAAATGCGCGGCTCTTCGAGGGCACACAACGGCGCGTTGCCGAGATGGAGACACTGCAGCAATCGAGCCTGCAGCTCACGTCGTCGCTGGATCTGCCCACCGTGCTCGACAGCATTGCCGAGAGTGCGTTGAACCTGGCGGGAGCCAGCAACTGCTACATCTACCTCTACGACGAGGCCAATGACACTCTAGCCTTCAGCGCCGGGTTGTCGAAAGACGGACAGCGAGAGATAGCACCGTTTGCGCCGCGCCGCGACGGTCTGACGGCTACCGTGGCCCGCGAGGGCCGGCCTGTGGTCATCAACGATGCGCCTGAGCATCCGCATTTCAGCAGTGAAGCACTGAAGGGGGACGCCATTCAGGCCATCGCCGGTTTGCCCCTCAAGCGGGCGGACCGAGTGCTGGGCGTGTTGAATATCTTCTTCCTGGAGCCACACGTCTTCAGCGAGGAGGAATTGCGCGTGCTCGGCCTGCTCGCCGATCAGGCGGCGATGGCCATCGAAAACGCTCGCCTGTATGCCTCGGCTCAGGAGGCCAAGGAAGCCGCCGAGGCGGCCACGCAGGCCAAAAGCGCCTTTCTGGCCACCATGAGCCACGAGATCCGGACGCCGATGAACGCCGTCATCGGCATGACCAGCCTGCTGCTCGACACCGACCTCACACCAGAGCAGTTAGACTTTGCCGAGACCATCCGCAGCAGCGGCGATGCTCTGTTGACCGTCATTAATGACATCCTCGACTTTTCCAAGATCGAGGCGGGGCGCACGGAGCTGGAGAGTCAGGCCTTTGACCTGCGCGAGTGCGTGGAGGGAGCTCTGGACCTGTTTGCAGCCAGGGCGGCCGAAAAGGAGCTGGATCTGGCCTACTTCACCGATGCCGACGTTCCCGCTGCCATCGTGGGCGATGTGACCCGGGTGCGACAAATCCTGGTCAACCTGCTCAGCAACGCGCTCAAGTTCACCGAACAGGGAGAGATTGTGGTGTCGGTGGCTGCTACTGAGAAACCCAGGCCCGCGGAGAGACCGGGTTTCTGCGAACTGCACTTTGCCGTCCAGGACACCGGCATTGGCATTCCACCTGAGCGCATGGATCGCCTGTTCAAGCCCTTCAGCCAGGTGGATACCTCCACGACCCGACGTTATGGCGGCACCGGGCTGGGTCTGGTCATCAGCAAGCGCCTCAGCGAGATGATGGGCGGCACGATGTGGGTGGAAAGCGAAGTGGGCAAGGGCAGCACCTTCCATTTCACCATCCAGGCACAGGTTGCGCCCAGACTGGTGCGACGCGACCTGCGAGGGATACAGCCTGACCTCAAAGCCAAGCGAGTGCTGATCGTGGACGACAACCTGACCAGCCAGAAGATCCTGACGCTGCAGACGCAGAGGTGGGGCATGCTCCCGCAGGTCACCGGCTCGCCTACTGAGGCGCTGCACTGGATCCGGCAAGGCGATCCCTTTGATGTGGCCCTTGTGGACATGCGTATGCCTGACATGGACGGCGTCACGCTGGCAACCGAAATTCGTCGCCAGCGCGATGCGCAGACCCTGCCCCTGGTGATGATGACTTCGTTGGGGCGCCGGGAAGAAGGCGCAGAAGCGCTCGACCTCGCGGCTTTCCTGACCAAGCCCATCAAACCCTCGCGCCTCCTCGACACCATGGTAGAGATCTTTGCAGCGGAAGAGCTGACCGTGGAGAAGGAAGAGCGGAAGCCAGAGTTTGACCGACAGATGGGCACACGACACCCGCTGCGCATCCTGCTGGCGGAGGACAACGTGGTCAACCAGAAGCTGGCGCTGCGCCTGCTGGAGCGCATGGGCTACCGCGCTGATGTGGCGGCCAACGGTCTGGAAGCCCTTGCAGCTCTGCGACGCCAATCCTACGACGTGGTGCTGATGGACGTGCAGATGCCGGAGATGGACGGTCTGGAGGCCACGCGCACCATCTGCCGAGAATGGCCCCCTGAGCAGCGCCCGCGCATCGTGGCCATGACCGCCAACGTAATGAAAGAGGATCGCGAAGCCTGTGTTGAGGCGGGCATGGACGACTACCTTGGCAAACCCATTCGCGTTGAGGAACTGGTTGACGCGTTGATGCGCTGTCAACCACTGTCAGACAAGGAGAAAACGTCATGACCAGCACAGGCGCAGTGGACCGTAGCGTGTCGGATGCTCTGCTCGAGTCCTTGGGGGGGGACCAAGAGTTCCTTGTGGAACTGCTGAATACATACTTTGAGGACGCGCCCCAGCTGATCACGGCAATGCAGGCCGCGGTGGCCGCTGGAGATGCCGAGGAGCTGCGCCGTGCCGCGCACAGCCTCAAGTCGACCAGTGCCACGTTCGGCGCAATGGACCTCTCCGGCCAGTGCAAGGTCCTGGAGATGATGGCCAAGTCCAGTGCGCTGCAGGGTGCTGAAGCGCAGATTGCCGCCGTGGCGACCGAATATGAACGGGCAAAAGCTGAACTGGAGACTGTGCAGAGGGGCAGTTGAGATGGCAGGTAGCTGCGGCCACGTTCTAGTGGTGGATGACAATCGCGTCAACCGTTTGATGCTGTCCCACGCGTTGGAAGCGCAGGGGCACCAGGTCAGCACAGCTGAAGACGGACGGCAGGCCCTGCAATTGCTGCGATCAGAGCAGCAAGGGACCTTTGATGTCATCCTGCTCGACATCCTGATGCCCGAACTGGACGGCTATCAGGTGCTGGAGCAGGTGAAAAAGGACGACCGTCTTCACCATGTCCCAGTGATCATGATTTCGGCTGTGGACGAGATGGACAGTGTTATTCGCTGCATCGAGATGGGAGCGACTGACTACCTGCCCAAGCCTTTCGACCCGGCACTGCTGCGAGCGAGGCTAAATGCCTCTCTGGCCGAGAAGCAGCTGCGCGACCTGGAACTCGAATACCTGGAGCAGGTCGGATACGTCATTGATGCGGCTGCAAAAGTCGAAGCTGCTACGTTCGACGCCGAGAGCCTCGACGGAGTCGCTGCACGCGACGACGCTCTGGGGCAGTTGGCGCGTGTCTTTCAGCACATGGCCCGTGAGGTGTATGCTCGGGAGCAGCGCCTGAAGCAACAGGTGCAGAAACTGCGCATCGAACTGGATCAGACCAGACAGGCGCAACAGGTAGCCGAGATCACCGAGACCGACTACTTCCAGCAACTGCAGTCCAGAGCGCAGGATCTGAGGAAGATCATAGATGGCGCGTGAGAGCGCTTCAGCGCGCGGCTGTCATGGCACAGAGCGGAAGGCTCTCATGGAGATTGGAGAGGGCACAGACGAACCTATCGACGATTGACATCTGCGGGCACCAGATGAGAGAGAGAACGCACAAGAGTGCAACCAGCAGGGCGAGGCGGGCACGCTACGTTGCACCCTGCGGGCCTGCTGCGCTCAGGGTGCTGAAGCGCGCCCATCCGCTGCCGAAGAGGATCGCCTGGCTCAAGCAGGAGCATGAGGTCACCCGCGGCCTGAACCAGCTGGCGTGCCAACCAGCTCCGAGCAGCCTGTGGCAGAAGCAGCCAGAACAGGCGCTATGCCAATGGCACTGACCGACTTTCCAGCGGGGGTGCCGCCCACCGAGGGGCGCTTGGACCCGGCAGCACTGGAAAAGCTCCTGGAGCTGGTTGGCGGGGAGCAGGCCCTCCTGGCAGAGCTCATTGACAGCTTTCTGCAAGACACGCCCCCGCTGCTGGTGAGCATGCGACGAGCCCTGGAGCAGAAGGACGCCGCGCAGCTCGGTATGGCAGCGCATACACTAAAGTCCACCAGCAGGGGCTTTGGGGCTGTGCGGCTGAGCGAGTGGTGCGTGGAACTGGAGGCCATGGGCAACGCAGGCACGTTGGATGGGGCGGCTGAGCTGGTGGCTCAGTTGGAGAAGGAGTACCAACAGGTAAGCAGGGCACTAGAGATGGGTCGAGATACTGAAGGAGCACCGCATGGGCAGTGAACGGGGGCACATCCTGGTAGTGGATGACCATCGGACGGACCGTCTCAAGCTCTGCCTGGGGCTCCAACAGCAGGGCCACGCGGTAGACGAGGCGGAAGACGGGGTGCAGGCGCTGCAGATGCTTCGGGCCCACTCGTACGACCTGGTGCTGCTCGACATCGTGATGCCGGAGATGGATGGCTATCAAGTTCTGGAGCAGATGAAGGAGGATGACGTACTGCGGGACGTTCCGGTGCTCGTGATCTCCGCCTACGACGACATCGACAGGGTGGTCAAGGGGATTCTGCTGGGTGCAGAGGACTATTTGCCCAAACCGTTCGATCCGGTCCTGCTCCGAGCGCGGATCGGGGCCTCACTGGAAAAGAAACGCCTGCGCGACCAAGAACGGAAACTGCAAAAGCAACTCCAAGACGCAAACGAAACGATGAGGCGGGAGCTGGCGTTGGCGATGGATGTGCAGGCCAGCTTCCTGCCCCGCGAGCTGCCGGATATCCCTGGCTGGCAACTGGCGGTGACGCTGAGACCGGCCAGAGAGACATCGGGTGACTTTTATGACGTCAGCGTCCTGCCGAACGGCTGGCTGGGCATTGTGGTGGCAGACGTGGCTGGCAAGGGAGCAGCCGCAGCCCTTTTCATGGCGCTGAGCTGGTCACTCATCCGCACTTACGCTGAGGAGTACCCGACCCAGCCCGAGCTTGCGCTCAGAGCTGCCAATCGTCGCATCCTGACGGATACGCGCACCAACCGGTTTGTCACAGTATTCTACGGCATCCTTGATCCGGTCACAGGCAGGCTGGTGTACTGCAATGCAGGCCACTGCCCACCTCTTCTCTTCTGCGCTCGGAAGAGCAAGGGTTTCCAGGCGCTGGTGGGAACGGGCACTCCGCTGGGAATACTCACGGAAGGTAGTTGGGAGCAAGATGCCGTCGACCTTACCCCCGGCGATGTGCTGGTGATGTACACGGATGGCATCACTGAGGCGCGAAACCAAGAAAGAGAGTTCTTTGACCAGTCTCGGCTGCTGGAGACAGTGAGGGCCCATGTCGGGCATCCAGCTCAGGAGATTCAGGACGCTATCCTGGAGACTGTGTATGCGTTCACGGGCGACCTGCCGCAGACTGACGATATCGCGCTGGCCGTTGTCGGCCGCGAGTGATCAAGAATCGAGCAAGATCATCGATGGTGCTTGAGAGCACTCCAATAGGCCACCGACGGCACCATAGGCAGAGAGGCTGACCAAGATCGGAGTGTGCCAACATGTCGCAAATCATCTCCTTTCACTCATTTCGGGGCGGCACAGGCAAGTCCAACACCACGGCCAATGTAGCTGCCTTGCTGGCTGCCGAGGGGCGTCACGTCGGCGTCGTGGACACGGACATCCAGTCGCCCGGCATCCACGTGCTGTTCGGCATGCCCGGCGAGCAGATCACGCATTCGCTCAACGACTATTTGTGGGGCAAGTGCGACATCGCCCAGACTGCACACGACGTGACAGCGCGTCTGGACGCCGACATGGGCGGGAAGGTCTTCCTGATCCCCTCCAGCATCAAAGCCGGTGAGATCACGCGCGTGCTGCGTGAGGGATACGATGCTCAGGTGCTCACCACTGGCTTCCGCAAAGTGATTGATGAGTTGGGGCTAGACGTATTGTTGATCGACACACACCCTGGCCTGGGCGAGGAGACGCTTCTCTCGATCGTCATTTCTCACACGCTGGTGATCATCCTGCGCCCCGACCAGCAGGATTACGAAGGGACGGGTGTCACGGTCCAGGTGGCCCGCAAGCTCAAGGTACCCAACATGGTGGTGCTCGTCAACAAGGTGCCAGCGGTCTTTGACGCCGCTGCAGTACAGGCGCAGGTAGAGCAAGCATACGGGTGCCCAGTGATCGCTGTCTTGCCGCACTCGGATGAGCTCATGGCGCTGGCCAGCAGTGGCGTGTTCTGCTTGCGGCACCCGGACCACCCGCTGACCGCGCTCTACAAGCAGGCAGCGACCAACTTGGTGAGTTGACCCCGAGGAGAGCTGCGCGTCGAGATCACTCGTAGGGTGGATGATGTGATATGATAGCACGACCAGTCACAGAGGCCTGCGTTGCCCAAGAACCCCGTCGATGGGGCCCACAGTGCAAGTGATCGCGAAGGCGAAATCTTCGACACTCCTGGAACCCGGCCCAGACCACACTAGACCTTTGGGGCACGACCAAACCCCAAAGGTCTTTTGACTGCGCAGCGATATGCCATGCGGCGCTTTGCCCGGCGCAAGATCGTCCGGGAACGCACCCCTCAGCAGCTGAGCGCTTGCCTGCTCATTCGCCGCAGCGTATAATACCAGACACGAGCGAAGAGAACACGAGACTGCCCCGCCAAATCCCGGCAACAGCTGAATCTGTGCCCGGAGGTGAGCACATGCAACCATTCGAGAGACTTGGTGCCTTCTACCTGGGCAAGGAATACGACCTTGCTGCGGGCGAACGAGTCGACAGCCTGGTGATGTACGACGCCCGTGACCTGACCACTCACGGCGTATGCCTGGGCATGACCGGCTCTGGCAAGACCGGGCTGTGCGTCCTGCTTCTCGAGGAAGCCGCCCTGGACAATGTGCCGGCGATCATCGTCGACCCCAAGGGTGACGTGACTAATCTGCTTCTGACGTTCCCCGACCTGCGACCTGAGGATTTCCAGCCGTGGGTGAACGTGGACGATGCCCGGCGCAAGGGCATGACCGTGGATGAATACGCCAACTACACTGCTGACCTGTGGCGCAAGGGATTGGGGGATTGGGAACAGGGACCGGAGCGAATCCGGACGTTGAAGGAGAGCGCAGATTTCCGCATCTACACCCCGGGCTCCGATGCAGGTCTGCCGGTCTCCATCCTGGCGTCGCTCGGGGCGCCAGCCCTCAACTGGGAAGAGGAAGGAGAGCTGCTGCGCGAGCAGATCCAGGGTACGGTCAGTGCGTTGCTGGGCCTGGTCGGCATCGAGGCTGATCCACTGCGCAGCCGTGAGCACATTCTGCTGTCAAACATCTTTGAGCACTTTTGGCGACAGGGCCACGACCTGGATCTGATGCAGATCATCACCGCCCTGCAATCCCCACCGGTGAGGAAGCTGGGTGTCCTTGACGTCGACACCTTCTTCCCTGAGAAGGAGCGCTTTGAGCTGGCGATGTCGCTGAACAACATCATCGCTGCACCGAGCTTCGGAGCGTGGGTACAGGGTGAAGCGCTCGATGTCGACAGTCTGCTCTACACCCCGGAGGGCAAGCCGCGACACAGCATCTTTTACATCGCGCACCTGAGCGATGCTGAGCGCATGTTCTTTGTCACCCTGCTGCTGGAGCAGATCATCTCATGGGTCAGGAAACAGTCCGGGACCACGAGCTTACGAGCCCTGCTGTATTTCGACGAGTTGTTCGGCTTTTTCCCGCCGGTGGCCAATCCGCCCTCGAAGCAGCCGCTGCTGACCCTGCTCAAGCAGGCACGCGCCTTTGGCCTGGGGGTCTTGCTGACCACGCAGAACCCGGTCGATTTGGACTATAAGGGGCTGAGCAACGCCGGAACCTGGTTTATCGGCAAACTGCAGACCGAGCAGGACAAGGCGCGTCTGCTCGACGGCCTGCAGTCCGTGTCCGCCGCGGCCGGGGGCACCATGGACCGAGCGCAGCTGGACCGCATCATCTCTGGCCTGGGCTCACGGGTCTTCTTGCTGCATAACGTGCACGAAGAGCAGCCCGTGATCTTCCAGACGCGGTGGGCAATGAGCTACCTGCGCGGCCCCCTGACGCGCCCCCAGTTGCGCCAACTGATGGCCAAAGTCAAGGCAGAGGCACCTGCTCCAGCGGCTCCTGCGTTGGACCGCGTCCGGCCTGAAGCTGTGGCGGCACCGGCAGCTCGGGCCACGCCAGTTGAGCCAAGCGGTTACAGCAGAACGCTGCCGGCACTGCCTCCCAATCTGACCCAGGCATTGCTGCCCGTCCGACTCACTTCGAGTGCTGCCGTCGCCAAGCTTGAGGACGAGCTGGGGCAGCGGGTGGAAGCAGTTGAGGCCGCTCTGGTGTACGAGCCGCGACTGGTCGCCCTTGGCAATGTCCACTTTGTGGACCGCAAGCGCCGTGTGAGCGAGAGCCGCAAGGTTGGCTTCCTGGTGCCACCCCAAGATCTGGGCACCTTTGTCCGCTGGCAGGATGCCGATCCAACCAGCCTGGATCCGGCGCAGCTTGAGAACCGTCCCGAGCCCGACGCTCTTTTCGCAGCCGTTCCAGCCGAGCTCAGCACAGCATCCAAGCTCAAGGACCTGCGCAAGGATTTCAGCGACTACCTGTACCGCGAGCAGGTCCTCGACCTGTACTACAACCCAGAACTGAAGTTGTACGCTCGGCCTGGCGAGTCGGAGCGTGACTTTCGAATACGGGCACAGCAGATGGCACGGGAGAAGCGGGATGAAGAGGTGGAGAAGCTGCGCAAGAGGTATCAGCGCAAACTCGATCAGCTTCAGACGCGCCTTGGCCGTGAGGAACGCGAACTGAGCGAAGACCAGGCGCAATACGAAGCGCGCAAGCGCGAGGAGCTGCTGTCTGCTGGCGAGACGGTGGTCGGGATGTTGGGCGTCTTCGGTCGGCGCAGCACCACGGGTCTGTCGCGTGCCGCGACCAAGCGCCGGCTCACGACACAGGCCAAGGCCGACATCGAGGAATCCGAGGCCGAGATTGACCGGCTGCAGCAAGAGATAGAGGACATGCGCCGAATGATGCAGGAGGAAGCCGAAGCGATCGGCGAACGCTGGACTGCCACTGTGGACCAGGTAGAGACCTACGGTATCAAGCCCAGGCGCCAGGACGTGCAGGTCGAGCTGGTGGCCCTGGCATGGGCGCCCTACTGGGAGATCGGCCATCCTGCGGCCAGCGGCAAGATCTCGCACGAACGAGTGCCAGCCTGGCGATAGCCATCCCGTTTTTGACGCCATCCAGTTGCCTGCTCGGAACGTTGGTTGGTGAGACCACCAAGGATGGGACAGATGACCAGGAAGAGAATGCTGCGACGGCAGTTCCTTCACGGGCTGGCGTCGGCTGGATTTGTCACCCTGACTGGCAGCGGGCTGCTGAGCAGCTGCGCACGGCGTGACTCGACTCGGAACAGTATGCCAGCTGAGTTGGCCCCTACCCCAACAACCTCTGCAACCACAGCGCCCAAAGTGCTCGACCTGCCCGCACCGAGGACCACAGGGGCGCTATCAGTGGAAGAAACCCTGTTGCGACGGCGCTCGATTCGCACCTACACGCCCGAGCCACTGACCTTGCCGGAGATCGCGCAGCTATTCTGGGCCGCGCAGGGCACAACCCGATCGTGGGGCGGGCGCACAGCTCCCTCGGCCGGCGCGCTGTACCCGCTCGAGATCTACGCGGCTACAGCCGAGGGCGTCTATCACTACCTAACTGCCGACCACCGCGCTGAGATCACGACAGACAAAGACCGCCGGGAGGATCTATGGGCAGCTGGCTTGGAGCAGGAGGCCCTGGAACAGGCGGCGGCGACCTTTGTCCTCACCGCTGTCTACGCACGCACAGCGGGCAAGTACGGCGCACGCGCCGAGCGTTACGTCAAGCTAGAGGCGGGCCACGCAGCGGAGAACCTGCTTCTGCAGGCAGTGGCCCTGGGCCTGGGAGCTGTGGTGATCGGCGCCTTCTACGACGCCGACGTGGCCGCAGCTCTGGCGGTGGGTGCTGACGAGGAACCACTCTACCTCATCCCGGTTGGCCACCCAGCAGAGTAGAAGCCTACTCCGCCGTGCGAGTCAGCGCTTCTACAGCCAGTTCGACGCTCTTGGTCGGGCTGACCTTGATCTGGGCATCGATGATGCGACCGGTTTCATCGATCACAAAGTGGCTGCGGATGATGCCCATGTAGGTCTTGCCGTACATCTTCTTCTCGCCCCAGACGCCGTACTGCTCGGCAACCGCGTGATCCGGGTCGGAGAGCAGCACAAAGGGCAGTTCATTCTTCTGACGGAAGTTCTGCAGCTTTTTTCGTGAATCAGGGCTGACGCCGATCACCACGGCATTGGCGGCAGCGATACTGTCGGATTCATCACGGAATCCCTGTGCCTGAGCGGTTCAGCCTGAGCTGCCCGCCTTGGGGTAGAAGTAGAGAATCACTTTGTGGCCACGAAAGTCAGATAGCCTGACGGTTTGGCCCTGGTCAGAGAGAAGCTCGAAGTCTGGGGCCATCTCGAGAACGCCTGGCATAGTCTACCTCCATTTGTGATGAGCTGCGCGGCTTGGCCGGCCACGAACCGAGCGACTGAATGCGCGAAATGCAAAGTCGCCGCTACGGAGTGGGGAGTCCATCGTTGACCGAGCACTAGAGCGGCATGTGGTACACGCGATAGCGCTTGTAGTCTTCGACCTCAAAATGAGAAACCAAAGTGTTCAGCCTGGGGTTGTCCTCGGCCTGCAGAGACATGTCGACCCGGCTGAACCCTCTGGCCAGTGCAGCTCTCGCCAACTCCAGCAGGAACAGCGCTTCCAGCCCCAGCCCCTGGTACTCCTCCAGCACTCCGCCTACCTTGAAACTGACTTGATCGATGCGCCGCATGTACCACCAGGCGCGCAGCTTGTTCAAGCCATCGATACGCCCGTTCAGGTGGATGAGCACCTGATTCAAATCCGGGAAGGCAAGCGCGCAGCCAACCGGTTCGCCGTCTATTTCTCCAAACAGGATCAGGTTGGGATCCACAAAGGGGCGCAACTTGTCGGCAAAGTCCTGCAGGTCTTGGTCGGTCCATGCGGTGTGATCAGGCAGTTGCCCGATGGTCGCGTCGTACAGCACGCGCACGCGCTGTACCTCGTTGTCCCAGTCCTCCAGCCGGGCATTGCGGATTTGGAGGTGCGCGCGGCGCTCTGCCACTTTCTTCAGGCGCGCCAGCCTTGGAGGCAGGCTGCCATCGGGTTCCAGTACATCTGCAACGCGCACCCGCCGCGCAAAGTCGTCGGCATACTTGACCATACCAAAGCGCTCGACAAAGTCCTTGTAGTAAGGAGGTGTGTGCGCACAGAGCATGGGCGGGGGACAATCTGCGCCTTCGACCAGTATGCCGCGCTCCCGGTCGCGGTGGAAGTTGATTGGGCCGCGGAGCTCCGTCATGCCACGCTCGCGGACCCAATCCCGAGCTGTGGCCAGCAGTGCCTCAGCCGCTTCATGGTCGTCCAGCACCTCAAAGAAGCCAAAGAAGCCCACTTTCTGCTTGAGATGCCTGTTGAAGAGAGGATCGACAAACGCGGCAATGGTGCCCGCCAAGCGGCCTTGCCGGCGGGCCGAGAGCAACACCACCTCTGCGGTCTGGAAGAATGGGTTGCTGTGAGGATCAAGCAGTGCCTGCCGCTCCTTGATGATCGGCGGCACCCAGTTCTTGTCTCCATGGTATACCGTCCAGGGGAACATCACCATCTCCCGAAGCTCCCCTTGGCTGCGGATCTCGGTCACTTTCAGACTGTCCATCTTTCCTCCCTCGCTTCGCCAGGGCCTGACCCACCACCTGATCCAATGCGCAGCGCGTCTATCAGCTCACGAGAGAAGCGCGCCAGGCGCGCACGCGCGTCTTCATCCATCTGGTGCAGATAAGCTTGGTACCGCTCGACGTACTCAGCCAGCCGGGAGAGCCAGGACGGATTGCGGCGCAGAGCGCAGGCAAAACCTACGGCAAAGCCGGGCAGCAAATTGAGGGCACCGATGCTGGTCTCCCCGGCGTCGTCGAATTCTGCGAAGATACTGAATTCGCGAACCCTGTTGAGGAAGTGACTCTTGACGGAGAGGATGGATGCCGCTATCACACGACCGCAATAGGAAAGCGTGTCCTCGCTGTCAGGTATGGCTGCCACGAGATCGGCCAGCAACTGCTCCTCATCCGGCAGGCCGGTCGCCATCACGCGCCCCAGCACCTTCTCTTTCATGGACTCCCAGTCCCCGTGGCGGGCATCTTCGCCGAGAAGATGGCGCAACAATCGCAGGGCCTTGAGGGTAGGGCGGAACAGCACCATGGAACGACCCGGTCCGGCGCGCTGATGGGACAGATGATACTCCGAGGCAACATAGCCCTTTTGCTCCAGCAGTTTGAGCATCTCATACGCAGTGGAGTTTGCCACGCCCAAGCTGCGGGCCAGAGTGCTGTAGTGGATGGGCTGCCGGCGGTGACTGTAGTATGCGTCCAACAGTCTGTCCAGGAAGGCACGTTGTCGGCTCGTTAGCTTCACGTTCACCTCCCGCCTGATTCTAGAAAAAAACGAAAGAATGCAGGTGCATTATAGCGGCTGCGCTCGTTTCGTCAAAGTGGCGGACGGGAAGGAGGACAGCAGTCAGGCGCCTGGCTGTACGGTGGCTTGCAGGAGACGCGCTACTGGCCGCTGAGCGCCACATGAGGTTGTCGAAGGTGGGTACCGAGAGCGCTTTGACCAGCAGATTCGAGTTGGGTATACTGCCGCATGAACACGGGGGGGCGGTGCAACGTCTCCGAAAGGAGCTGAGTGCTCATCATGGCCAAGATTGAAGTACAATCCGCAGAACATGGCGACTATTACACTCTGCGGGTCACAGTGACAGAAGGTCGGACAAAGACCGAACACCAGGTGACCCTGTACAAGGCCGACTTCAAGAGGCTTGCTGGTGACAGAGCCACTGCCGAGCAATTGGTGCGGCAGTCCTTCCTGTTCCTCCTGGAGCGAGAACCGAAAGAGTCCATCCTACGTTCCTTCAACCTCACCGCCATCAGCCGCTATTTCCCTGAGTACGATCGAGAGATCGGCAAGCGGCTTTAGCGGCAGCATCGGGACAACAGGAGGCATAAGCGATGGCACGCAAGCGGGCGCTGATAACAGGCATCACCGGCCAGGATGGGTCCTACCTGGCAGAGTTTCTGTTGGGGAAGGATTATGAAGTATACGGGATGGTGCGGCGCTCCAGCTCAGAACGCATGGAGCGCATCGAGCATCTCAAGAAGCACATCACGCTGATCAAGGGTGAGCTGACAGACGTGCTGTCCCTGTTTGAGGTTGTCAGTCAGGTTCGACCTGATGAACTGTACAACCTGGGAGCGATGTCTTTTGTACGGGACTCTTTTTACCAGCCTGCATACACGGTAGAGGTCACGGGCATGGGAGCGGTGAACCTGTTGGAGATCTGCAAGCGCATCCTGCCCGACGTGCGGTTCTACCAAGCCTCTTCTTCAGAGATGTTTGGGCAGGTGCGGGAAGTCCCGCAGAAGGAGACCACGCCCTTCCAGCCATCCAGTCCGTATGGATATGCCAAGCTGCTCGCGCACCTGCACACGATCCAGTGCCGACGAGAAGGCCTGTTTGCCGCGTGCGGCATACTATTCAACCACGAGTCTCCACGTCGCGGCTATGAGTTCGTGACGCACAAGATCACTGACGCCGTGGCACGCACCAAACTGGGCCTGGTGCAGGATGGGCGGGGCAAGGTGCTGACACTCGGCAACCTGGATTCAAAACGGGACTGGGGGTATGCACCGGAGTATGTCGAGGGTATGTGGTTGATGCTCCAGCAGGATGAGCCCGACGACTATGTCCTCGCGACCAACCGACAAACCACGGTACGGGAATTTGTGCGGCTCGCGTTCGAACATGTTGGCATCGCCATTGAGTTTGCAGGGGAGGGGATCGAGGAGAAGGGCTACGACCGTTCGACGGGGCACCTGATCTGCCA
>JBFEPU010000005.1:0-24539 GCA_041549915.1 Anaerolineae bacterium
ACCACTTGCCACAACGGACGCACATGTGGTATACTGGAGATAGAGGGTGTTGGCCCCTGTAGCTCAGCGGACAGAGCGAGGGCGTCCTAAGCCCTGTCGCCGGGGGTTCGAATCCCTCCAGGGGCGCCTGTCTGGGAACAAGCCAGCCTCGTCAGAGGCTGGCTTGTTCCTGAACGTGCGCGGCGCAGCTGGTGCACCACCCTTCACCGCGTTGGGTTCATTCGGAGCTGGCGATGACGCGCAGCGGGAAGGCCGTCGCGACCAATACAATACTGGTGATCGGCGTGGCTGGAGGAACTGCATCCGGCAAAACGACGGTCGTGGAGGCGATTCTCGATCGAGTGGGCCGCGAAGGAATCGCGCATATCCAGCACGATTCGTACTACAAAGACCTCAGCCATCTACCTCTCGAAGAGCGCAGACAGTTCAACTTCGATCACCCCGATGCGCTGGATACGCCCTTGCTGATTCGACACCTCCGACGGTTGCGTCAAGGTCATCAAGTTGAGGTGCCCAATTACGACTTTTCTACCTACTGCCGTCTTCCCGATACACGAACAGTGTGCCCCTCCGCGGTCGTGATTGTGGAGGGAATCCTCATTCTGGCAGAGCAGGCCCTGCGCGATCTCATCGACCTCAAGATCTATGTAGATACCGATGCTGACCTGCGCCTCATCCGCCGAATCGAGCGCGACATCTCCGAGCGAGGCCGCACCGTCGAATCGGTGATCAAGCAATACCTGGCTACTGTTCGTCCCATGCATCTGGAGTTTGTTGAACCTTCCAAGCGCTACGCAGACGTCATCATCCCTCTGGGAGGGCAGAACGTGGCTGCACTGGAACTGGTCACTGCTCGCATACTGTCCCTGCTGGACAGAGCGGAGCAAGAGGCCTGATTTGAACGATTGCCACCCATCGTCTGCCACCCTCAGCCTCCCGCCTCCACTGAGTCTGAACTCTGCTGCGGATCGAGATCCACGGCGCAGCTGAGCAGACGTGGGGCACCGTAGGGAAGACGAATCATCCTGCCCCAGCCTGGGTAGTACAAAGGAGAGCCCATGTCGTACTCGCATACTTCGAGCCTCTCGCTGTTCAACCTTCTGGCATTCTGGGTACCTGTGGGCCTGGCCCTGATCGCCATCGGCACGGCGCGCGAGGAACGCGCTGAGAGGGTAGCTACCACTGCCTTGCTGGCACTCGCTGCCGCGGCCATTGGCTACTTCGCCTGTGGATTCGCCCTCCAATTCGGTGGCGCTGCGTTTGTCTCAGGCATGCCAGGGCTGCAGGGCCTGACAGCGGAGTGGTCTCCTCTGGATCTGACATGGGGACCGGGCTGGGGCGTTGTCGGCTTGCGTGGTTTCTTCCTCCAAGCCGAAGCGTACAACCAGGACGCATATCTGCTATTCCTGTCGCACTTGCCCGCAGTCATGACGGCTGTGCTCGTGACGCTGTTGGCACTGTCGGAGCACCTGAAGGGCATGCAGCTGCTCGCCGTCGGGTTGCTGGTCTCAGGTCTCATCTATCCACTGTTCGGCAACTGGGTGTGGGGAGGCGGCTGGCTCTCCAACCTGGGAGCGAATCTCCAGTTGGGACATGGATTTGTGGATTTGGCAGGTTCGGCGACCGTTTTCTTGCTGGGTACACTGGTGGCCGTGGCCGCATTCTTGCTCATCAAGCCGCGTCGTCCTGTGGAAGACGGCCCTGCCAAGCTGCCGCCGGTCCATTTCCCACTGCTGATGGTATTGGGTGCACTGTTTGCCGTTATCGGCTGGCCAGGGCTGGTGCTGGGAAATGCACTGCTTCAAGAGCAGGTTGTCCTCTCGCTGGTGCTAGTGAACCTGATGCTCGCGGCGGCGGGGGGCGCACTGCTGGTCTTGCTCTATACCTGGTTCGTCACCAACTGGCCGGATGCTCTGGCCACAGCGCGCGGCGCGGTCGCTGGTCTCGTCGGGGCCAGCGCCGCGTGTGCATTTGTACCGGCATGGGCAGCCCTGTTGATTGGCGCAGCGGGTGGAGGGCTGCTCCTGCTCGGCTTGTACATCAGCGAGCAGGTGCTGCGCCTGGATGATCCCAGCGGTTCAGCAGCCACGTTCGGTTTGCCGGGTGTGTGGGGGATTCTAGCCCCAGCAGTCTTCGCCGATGGACGGTGGGGTGCGGGCTGGAACGGTGTGGGAGGTCAGGAGTACCTGGGTATTGCCGGGCAGGGGATCTCCGGGCTGCTTGTGGGCAGTGGCTACCAGGCTGCTGGAGCGGGCCAGCTGCAGGCCCAACTTGTGGGGCTCGTAGCGCTCGTAGCGGTGTCCCTGCTGCTGACCTTGCTGATCTTCAGAGCCGGCATCTGGGTGAGCGCCGCTGCACAGCGTGCCCAGGCGGGCCAGTCGGCAGCATTACCAGAAACGGCATCGGCGGAGGCGGAGCAGACTGGTGAAGAGGCGTGAGTCCTCTTACTGCCTCTCTTCAAGCAGCTGCACCACTTCGGCATCCGTGGTCTGGTCAAAGATGCTGTAGAAGGAGCCAACAGCCCAGAAGACCTCTGGGGTGAAGAGGCATACCACACGGTCGGCTTCCTGCGACAGCAGGCGAATGGTGTCGGGTGGGCCAACGGGGATAGCCAGGATTAGCTGAGCTGGCTGGTGGTGTTTGATGGCCCGCAGACTGGCCAAGACAGTGGCGCCGGTGGCCACTCCATCGTCCACCAGGATGACGGTTTTGGCCTGCAGATCCGGGGCGGACCGCGCTCCGCGGTATGCCGCCATGCGTCGTTCGATCTCTTGACGCTGGCGCTCGGTTTCTGTCTGTATGTAGTCGTCCGAGGCACCGACGCGGGCGATGAGGTCATGATCCAGCACTAGGGTGCCGTCGCTTGCCACGGCCCCAACGGCCAGTTCGGGGTTGAAGGGTGCGCCAATCTTCCGTGTGATGTACACATCCAGCGGAGCTGACAGTGCCTTGGCCACCTCGTAGGCGACGACCACTCCGCCGCGCGGTATGCCGAGGATGATCAAGTCTTGCGTCCCACGAAGCGAACTGAGCTGTTCAGCCAACAGCTGCCCTGCCTCGCGTCGGTCCCGGAATTGCATACTGGCCTCCTCGCCTCGAATTGTCTAGGACACAGCGAGCGCAAGCGCTCGTTCGACTGCCTCTTGTGGTGTCTGTGCTCGGATGATCTCTTCACGTTGCAGGCTATCTTTTGCCAGTTGCCAAGTCCGCAGACCCACCACAGGGATTCCCAGCTTGAGTGCGTGGGCAATCTCTGACAGGGTGCCATACTCACCGCTAATCGCAATCACTGCCTGAGCCGATCGAACCACTAGCACATTGCGGGCCTCACCCATACCGGTGACGATGGGTATGTCAACGTGGGGGTTGGCATCCCGGCGGGCAGTTCCCGGCAGGATGCCAACAGTGACGCCTCCGGCGCTCTTGGCACCTCTGCAGGCCGCCTCCATCACGCCACCCAGACCGCCACACACCACCACGGCGCCACGCTGTGCCAGTTCGCGGCCCACGGACTCTGCGAGCGCAGCGACTTCCGCGGAGCAGCGGCCAGCTCCGATTACAGCAACAAACATCTCCTAGGCTCCAGTCAGTGGCACGGCTATCAGGTTCGTGTAAACAGCGCCAGTGGGTTTCAGGTCACTGCGTATCAGGCTGACTTCCCTCACGGTCATGGAGACGCTGCGATCGATCGGTTGCATGGAGATCAACCTCGCCATCTGCTGACGCTCTTGAGGACCGGCTCTGTTGCGGATGCGGGCCACGGTAAGGTGCGGCGTAAAACCCCGTTTCTCCGGTTCGAATCCGATGCGGTGCAACTCCGATCCTACCGAGTCCTGCAGTCGCGCCAGAGTCTCCACATGACCGCCGACGCCAACCCAGATCACCCTTGGTTTGCGGCTGTTGGGAAAGCAGCCAAGCTCAGTCAAAGACACGGGAAACGGCGCGAAGGACTCGCAGCCACGTCTGACGGCTTGTCCGATTTGTTCAACGCGCTCAACGGACACATTGCCCAAGAACTTGAGCGTGAGGTGAACAGATTCTGGGGCCACCCAACGTGCAATCTGGGCTACGCTGCTTCTCTTCAACTCCCGCTCTACCTGCCTGAGGACAGCCCTGAGTGCATCATCAAGTTCGATGGCCACAAAGGCTCGAATCTGTGCCATGGTTGGGTGCTCCTTCTATCTGCAGAAGCCGGGCCGCATTGCCATGCAGGATGGAATCAAGACCATCCGCTGACAGACCTGACCTGCGCACACGGCGCAAGAACGGGCCCTGACTGATCAGAGGGTAGTCTGTGGCAAAGAGCATCTTCTGCGGAATGATCCGCTCTGCCAAGGGGAAGATGTCATCCTGGTACAACAGCGGCGAAGCCGCCGTATCGTAGTACACGTTGCGCAGAGTTTCGCGCACTTCTGGCATCAGCTCGTAGAAGAACAGGCCACCGCCCCAGTGCGCGGCCACCAGCGTTAGCTGAGGATTGCGCAAGGCCAGTTGGTAGAGGGGCTGCAGCGTGCACTGGCTCTTGCCTGGATAGCTATGACCTACCGGCTCCCCACAGTGGATCAGAACCGGTCGCTGCCAGTGTGCCATCTGCTGCAGCAAGTCATGCAGGCGTGGGTCATCCCATCTGTATCCCTGTCCGTGGGGCATAAGCTCGCCAAGGCCGCTCAGCCCCTTCTGCATGCAGCGCTCGAGTTCAGGCAGCGCCCCTGTGGCCGCCGGGTTGAGCTGTGCGAAGCCAAAGATTCGATCGGGCCAACGCGACACTGCCTCCACTACATAGTCGTTGGTCTCGCGATTGAGCTGTTGGTCCACCCACGGAAAGCCAAAGGTCACTGAGGCATCCACTCCAGATTCGTCCATGGAAGCAATCAATTCATCGGCGTTGACCATCCTAGCCTCTGGACTGGCGTACAATTGGGCAAACCACTTGTCACGTTCCAAGTACTCTGCGCGCCTGGCAATGATCTCGGGGAGGAATATGTGCGTGTGAACATCTATGACGGGCACGACGCTATTTTCACACAGCGGCGGTCAAAAGTCAAGACCGCGTGCATTCCACAGCTCAAGGTGTGCGGCCGCAAGGCCTGCGGTGTCTATGATTTGGCGGATGCTGAACCGACCGGTTTTTCTGTGTTGGTCAAATTGTGATATAATGGCACGAGTTATCACCACAACGGAGGAACTTCCAACTTGGCTAGGTATCTAAACGTCGTGCAGATCATACTATCAGCAGCCCTCATTACACTGGTTATCCTGCAGAGCAAAGGCGGTGGCTTGAGCCGCATGTTCGGCGGCGAGGGGGGGGTGTACAAGACGCGCCGTGGCTTTGAGAAGACACTCTTCAATATCACAATAGCTGTCATTGTGACGTTCTTCATCTTCTCGCTGCTCAGTGTCATGTTCCAAGCATAGATACGGCGAGCGCGGGGATACACATGCGCTGGCAGGTCGTCATCGCGGCTTTCGCCGTGTTTCTCATTCTGGCATTGACAGCCTACACGGCTGTCAACACGACCACGATTCTCATCCCCGACTACGGTGGCACCTACACAGAGGGTGTCGCTGGCAATCCACGCTACATCAACCCGTTGCTTGGCACATACAATGCCGTGGACCGGGATCTGGCAGCTCTTCTCTTCAATGGTCTGACTGAGGCGGACGAGAAGGGGCAGATCCTTCCGGACCTCGCTGATACGTGGGCCATCTCCAAAGACAACCTTTCCTACACCTTTCATCTGCGTAGAGATGTGCGTTGGCACGACGGCACCCCCTTTACTGCCGACGATGTAGTCTTCACTGTGGATGTCTTGCGGGCGCCGGGCTTTGAGGGACCGCCTGGGCTGGCCGAACTCTGGCGGACGGTTGAGGTGCAACGGCTGGACCGCCATACCGTGCGTTTTACGCTGGAAGAGCCGTTTGCACCTTTTCTCAGTTACACAACGGTTGGGCTGCTGCCGGCGCACGTTCTGAAGGATGTGCCTGTTGCACAGATCGCCAATCATCACTTCAACATGCACCCCATAGGCACAGGACCGTTCAAGGTGCACGAGGTCACTTCCCAGCATGCTGTGCTCCGCGCCAACACGGACTTTTATGGGGGGCGACCCCGCCTGGACGAAATCGAGTTCGTATTCTATCCCGACGATCGCAGTGTGGTCGCTGCCTACGGTCGCGGCGAAATCCACGGCATCGGGCGGGTGGCGTCCGGATATCTGGGGGAAGCGCTTGCTGCGGACAATCTGCAGCTGTACTCCGCTCCACTGTCGGGTTATGGACTGGTATTCCTTAACCTTGAGCGACGCGTTTTTCAGGAGAGAGAAGTGCGGCAGGCGCTGCTCTGGGCTACTGACAGGCAGAAAATCGTGGATCAGATACTGGATGGACAAGCGCTGGTAGCCCACGGGCCGGTGATGCCTTTTTCGTGGGCCTATGCGCCCGATGCCCGGAAGTACTCCTATGCCCCGGCCAAAGCGAGAGAACTTCTGGAGGAGGCAGGCTGGAGTGATCAGGATGGGGATGGCGTGCGTGAGAAGGGCGAACTACGGTTGCAGTTTGCGCTGCTGACGAATGATGACCCAACACGGGTCAAGGTCATCAACGAGCTTACGCGCCAATGGTCGCAGATCGGCGTGCGTGCCGTTCCGCAGACTGCAGGTGTGGCTGGCGTGGTGCGTGATTTCCTGGTCCCGCGCGACTATGATGCCATCTTCTACGACTGGCAACAGCTTCCGACTGACCCAGATCCCTATCCACAGTGGCATTCCACGCAGAATCGCGGCGTGGGACAGAATTTCAGCGGCTACAGCAACGAGCAAGCCGACTTGATCATGGAGGAGGCACGCCGAACTACCGATCCAGACCGCAGGGGCAAGCTGTACCGTGACCTGCAGCGCCTACTTGCCGAGGATGTGCCATCGCTACCTCTCTATCACCCGGTGTATGACTATGCAGTCGGTGAACGGGTTCATGATGTGCTGGTGGGACCGATGCACGATGGACCAGATCGCTTCCGCACGGTCGCCGAGTGGTACATAGTCACACGCCGAGTCCTCGTGAGCGAGGGAGCGCTCTGGGAGCGCGATCTCAAGCCAACGCCAGAGGCAGCCACAACCTCAACTGCTGGATAATATCCCTTTTCCAAGTTGTCACATAATGTGTTTCTGTTGGTGTTGTCTACCGGCAGAAAGGCAGGTTGCCATTGAAACGAATGCGCTGGTACGACTATATCACTTACAACGTCTACTGGCTTGGCCTGAATATGGCAACCGGCAGCCTGACGCCCATCATTCTGCCTGTTCTCGTGGCAGAGTTCGTCGGAGATGCAGTCAAGGGCACCTATCTTGGGGTGCTGCGCTCTGCAGGCCTGATTGTGGCCATTGTCGTCCAGCCGGCAGCTGGGTTGCTGAGTGACCGAAGCAGGCTGCCCTGGGGGCGCCGACGGCCCTTCATATTCGTAGGCACCGTACTGGACTTGATCTTTCTGGCCGCGATCGGTCTCTCCGGCAACTACTGGCTGCTTTTCGCTGCCGTGCTGCTGCTGCAATTCTCCTCCAACGTGGCTCACGGAGCGCTGCAAGCCATCATTCCTGATCTCGTCCCTGAGGATCAGCGAGGGCGCGCCTCGGGTGTCAAAGCCATGATGGAGCTCCTGCCCATCATTCTGGTGGCCTTGACCACTGGCCCGCTTGTCGGAGCGGGGAAGGTTGGGATGGCTATCCTCCTCGTCATGGGTTCGCTGCTGGTAACCATGTTGATCGAAGTGCTGGCGGTACGCGAAAAGGCCCCGATGGACCAAGTCGCAGCGCCGCTGGGTCCGGCCCTGCTGCGCATTGTCCGGTTGACCATCATCTTCGCTGTCGTCACAACACTGTTCGGAGGCCTGGTTGGCTTGACAGGGCGACTGTTGGCTGGAAGGCAAACCCTCCAACTGGCCGCCGTTGGGTTGTCCGGTCTCATGGCAATGGCCGGAGCGATTTTCCTTGGCGTGTGGTGGAGTGCCCGTGTGGGAATCGGTGAGGGTGCGCAGCAGAACCCCTCCTTCACTTGGTGGGTGGTCAACCGGCTGCTCTATCTGGCAGGCGTCGGATCTATCCAGAGCTTTGCGCTGTATTTCTTGCAGGACGTGGTAGGGGTACCCAACCCACCGGCGGCCACCAGCAGTCTGATGATGATGGTTGGCATCTGCACTGTCCTGTCTGCCCTGCCGAGCGGCTGGCTGTCCGATAAGTTTGGGCGCAAGACTCTGTTGTTCCTGGCTGGCGTCGTTGCGGCCGCAGGCACCTTCCTGCTGTTCGCGGCTCAGAACATGACCATCGTCACCGCATCTGGGTTGATTATCGGCCTCTCAGCGGGCATTTTCCTGACCGTCAACTGGGCACTGGGAACGGACTTGGTTCCTCCGGCGCAGGCAGGACTGTATCTGGGGGTGTCCAACCTGGCTGGCGCAGGTGCAGGCATTGTCGGCGCGGGCATCGGCGGGCCGATGGCCGATTTCTTCAACACCTACCAGAGGGGCTTGGGGTACATGGTGATATTCGGCATCTATGGCGCCTTGTTCCTGCTGTCCTCACTCACACTGCTGAAGGTGCAGACTGGCGAATGAGGTGGGACGCCGGGGTTGCCAGAAAGCTCCGAGGGTCTTTCTGGTCTGATCAGATGTGCTCCTCGATGAAGCTCTCAATTGCCCTGTAGACGAGTTCCCGCTCGTAATCCTGTGTCGCATGTGGCCGCCGTTCTCCAGCCACATCATGCGGTTGTGACTTTCCATCACATGAGCCAGCTGGACCCTGCGCAAGCCTGTGCGGCCAGCTGTGCCCGGGAACGCAGACTTGCTGAAGCGGGGCGTCAAGCTCCTCTGAGGACAGTGGGCCGGCTCCCATGCCCGGCAGCGTGGCCTGTCCCGTTTCGCACAGGTAGGGGGGAGCCGCGTCTGCTTTGAGGTGCGGTACTGAGTCGCTGTATGCATTACAGCGTCGGGGCAAACTGTCGAACTCATGAGGAGTCGCTTCGCCCCGAACCGATGAGACGGGTTGTGCGCGGTCACTGTTGTCGCTATACTATCCGCACAGGAGAGCCGCGATGGGACAGACAATCCTGCTCAGCGGGCGGCCGGGTGTTGGAAAGACCACCCTCATTCGCAAGTGCATCGCAACCCTGCCTGGACGTTGCGGGGGCTTTTACACACGAGAGATTCGCAACAAAGGTCGCCGGCTTGGCTTCGAGATCGTCACCGTGAACGGGCACAGAGCTCCATTGGCGCGTGCCGGCACCGTTGGCCTGCCGCGCGTGGGGAAGTACGGCGTGTACGTGGAGAATGTGGATCGGGTGGCTGTGCCAGCCATTGGGCGCGCAGTGGCGGGTGCGGACTATGTGCTGATCGACGAAATCGGAAAGATGGAACTGCTTTCCAATGCGTTCCGTGCGGCCGTCTTGTCGGCAGTATCCAGTTCCAAGCCTGTGTTGGGCACGGTGATGCACGGGACACATCCCTGGGCGGATGCTTTGAAAGGTCTGCCTCAGGTGGTCGTCGTGGTGGTCACTGTGGAGAACAGAGAGCGTCTGCTGGAGCGGATTGCTCGATTGTTGCGGAGTTGAAATTCATTTGACAAGCTTACGTTGTTATGGTATCATGGACTCGTAATCTGGGTTGCCTTGAGCCTCTCGTCACACGTGTGATTGTTGGCGGATTCGGCGGGAGGGCACTTCTCGTATGTCTCCAAATGGAAGAGGGGGAGTGCGTACGATGAACAGACTGGCAAAGATCCTTTGGGCAGGCGTTCTGGTTGTGAGCGCTGGACTCGTCGGCTGCACCCGTGCCAAGCCTGAGGTTGTCACGCCGACTGTTGTGGGAGCCACAGCGACCCTTGTGGCGGCTGCCGGGACGACTGAGCCGACTATGCCTGCTGCCACGGAGACACCTGTGTTCACACCTGAGGCACCTCCCACAGCGGTTCCGTTGACCTCGGAGCCGACGGTGATCAGTGTGGAACAGGCCACACCGGCCTCCCCTTCGCTTCCCAGCGCAACGCCGGTCAGCCCCACGCCAGCAGGTGGTCAGTTTGAGTACACTGTTCAGTGGGGTGATACGTTGTTCTCCCTCGCCCAGCGCTTTAACACGACTGTTGACGCCATTGTGGCGCTCAACAACCTGCAGAATGCCAGCTACATCAGCGTGGGCCAGGTGCTGAAGATTCCGGGGACAGCGGGACAACCGCCAGAACCTGGCCAGGCGTATGTTGTCCAGCCGGGGGATACCCTGTTCTCCATCGCTCGAAGGTTCGGCACGACCGTGGCCGCGATTCAGCACGCGAATGGCATTGTCAACGCCTGGTATATCCACGTAGGGCAGGAGTTGGCTATTCCACAAGGCACTAGCCCACCGTCACCTGGCAGCAATACATACGTTGTTCTGCCGGGAGATACTCTGTACAGTATTGCGGCGCATTTTGGCAAGAGTGTGTGGGATCTCGTCGTAGCCAACAATCTGTCCAATCCCAATCTCATTGCGGTTGGTCAAGTACTGACCATACCATCCTAGTCCCTTGGGCGCTCCACCATTCTGAGCACCGCGAGGAATGAGATGTGGATTGTTTCGTGTCGCAGGGGCTGCAAGACCACAGCAAGGCCGCAGAGGCCAATCCCGAACGGAATTGAACCTTTTGAGCGCTCCTTGTGTATTAGAATAGGAGCGCTCATAGCTAAGGAAAGGGACCTATGAGCGAAGATGCGGAACTGGTTTCGCGCATCCGCAACGGCGACCTGGACGCCTTTGAGACGTTGTACCACAGGTACAAGCGGCAGCTCTACCAGGCTGCCCTAGCGATCACTGGCGATGCGGGAAGTGCCGAAGAGATCCTGCAGGACTGTTTCGTGCGTGCCTATGGGGCTATGGGGCGGGTGGATACATCGCGTCCTCTTGCTCCCTGGCTCTATCGAATTGCTGTCAACCTGAGCTACAACTGGATCAACCGCCACCGGCATTGGCCGCTGTCTTTTGACATGTTGATTGAGCATCTGATTGCCAATCCGGCTGCTTCGCCGGAGCATGCAGCGGAAGGCAGCGAGGTGCGGGAGTGTGTTTGGGAAGCAGTGGCTTCGCTGGGTTTCAAGCAGCGGGCCGCCGTTGTGCTTTTCTACGTACAAGGGCTTAGCTTGCAGGAGATCGCGTATATCCTGGATTGCCCTGTGGGTACAGTCAAGTCGCGGCTGCATTACGCCTGCAAAGCCCTGCGCAAGAAGTTGAGCGAGGACAGGCGGTTGACTGGCGAGGTGGCCTATGGTACCTCCTAATCGCAATCAAGAAGACAATCGATCCAAACTGGCTTCGGAAGATGATCTGGGACAGCTGATCCGCTGGAGCATGAAGGATTCTATCTCTGAGATAGAGCCTGCGGCGGATGTGTGGCCCCAGATTCTGAAGCGTGTGCGTGAGATGCCTGCGCCAGCCCGGCCCAGGCGTTGGTCGACGAAAATCCCCTTCCCTGTGGCGCCTTTTGTCCAGGCGGTAGTGGTCAGCGCTCTGCTGCTGGCATTCGGGTTGGGGGTGGACCAGAATACGATCATGCCCCGAGAGGAGCACCGCATCCAGGCTACGCCGACCATTCACCGGTCCAGCACCACTGAGGCCTTGGACGACGTATTGAGTGGGTACAAGCTAGCGCAGAACCTGCGAGAGCTGCCAACCCGCAGGGGAGGCAATATCCGCTAGCCAAAACAACCCGCGCGGACGAGAAGGTTATCCCGCCTGGGAGCATGCGGGATATGGCCTCGCTCGGATACTGCGGTGCAGTGTTCCAGTGAAGTGTCAAGAGGAAGGAGGTGAGCGAGCGGGAAAAGGTACCAAGGGACAATCCGGTTCGATTTGGATCACAAACGATACTTTAAGGAGGAAAGTGAGAGATGTCTAGTAAGAAGCTTGCTGCGGCAATGCTGCTGGTTCTGGCTGTGGCGATGGTCGCCACCGCCTGCCAGCCGGCGGAGCAGCTGGAGACGGTGCTCAATATGAACCACGGCACCGAGCCGCCTACTCTGGACCCCAGTCTGACTACGGATACCACTTCGGTGCTGGTCACGTACAACTTTTTCATGGGGCTCACCAACCTGAGCAAAGAGGACATGTCCCCGGAGCCCTGGCTGGCCACCAAGTGGGAAGTGTCGGATGATGGGCTGGTCTACACGTTCGACCTGCGCAAGGACGTCAAGTGGGTGCAGTGGGACCCGGCGGCGCAGAAGGCAAACGAGAAGCGTCCGGTCGTCGCGGGGGATATCGAGTATAGCATCAAGCGCGTCTGCAATCCAGAGACGGCCTCTGACTATGCCTACGTGAACTACCTCATCAAGGGCTGTGAGGCCGTGAATACCGGTGAGACCACCGACCTGGATTCGATCGGCGTGAAAGCCCTCGATGACTACACCCTCGAGATCACGCTGACGCAGCCCGCCGGTTACTTCCCGGCCATCGCCAGCATGTGGACCGCATACCCGCTGCCCCGGGAAGCCATCGAGGAGTACGGCGATCTGTGGACCGAGCCAGGCAACATCTGGACCCACGGGCCCTACGTACTGGACGTTTGGGAGCACGACAACCGCATGGTGTGGAAGAAGAACCCCCTGTGGTTTGACGCCAAGAACGTCGCCATCGAGACGGTCAACTTTGCGATGGTCACCGAGGCTTCGACAGCCATGGCCATGTACGAGAACGGGGAACTGGACGTGACCGGCGCGCCGATGGCGGACCTGGATCGCATCCGGGCCGACGCGGTGTTGAGCAAGGAACTGGTGACCATGCCCAGGCTGTGCCAGTACTACTATGGCTACAACACCACCAAGCCGCCGTTTGACAACGCGATGGTTCGCCAGGCGTTCTCCTACGCCGTAGACCGCCAGAAGCTGATCGACACCGTGACCAAAGGCGGCCAGAAGCCAGCCTGGAGCTTTGCCCCCGAGGGCATCTTCGGCGAAGTGGCGAGCAACCCGGACTTTCCGGGTATCACCTTTGACCCCCAGAAGGGACGCGACCTGTTGGCTGAGGCCGGCTATCCCAACGGCGAGGGCCTGCCGGACATCACGCTGATGTTCAACACCAGCGAGGGTCACCAGGCGATCGCTGAGTTCATCCAGAGCAACTGGAAGGAGCACCTTGGGGTCGAGGTCAAGCTGGCCAACCAGGAGTGGAAGGTGTACCTCAACACGGTGCACGAGGATTCGCCGCAGGTCTGGCGCATGGGCTGGTGTGCGGACTACCCGGATCAGAACAACTGGGTGTTGGAGGTGTGGCACCCCTTGAAGGGTAGGAACGACGCCAAGTGGGATCCCGAGTCACCAAGTGCGAAGCGCTTCATGGAGGTGACCGAGGCGGCCGCCGCGGCCACAGACCCGGACGAGCGCAGGCAGCTGTACTTCGAGGCAGAGAAGATCCTGTGCGCGGAGGAAGCGGTACAGATCCCAATCTACTACTACACTCGCCTGACCATGGTCAAGCCGTACCTTGAGCGTACCTTTGACCTGGCCGGTGGCAACGAGGAAATCTGGACCTGGAAGGTCAAGGCCCACTAGGGCTGTCTTTCGACCTGTGAAAGCCACGTAGCTCCTCCCGAGGAGCTACGTGGCTTCTCTTATACGCCGGGCATGGGCGACAGCCAGTAGTGAAAGTCCCCTGCGGAAGCTGAATCGGCGAACTGCCAGCCGAAGCCAACCGCGTGAGCCCGAGGGAACGTGGGCAGGAAGCCAGAGAGCAAAGCCTGGACTTGGGCGAGAACGATGCGAAGGGGAGCGCCACAGCTTTGTGATGCTTGACCGCACCGCCGGATGCGGATCCGGACGTCCGGTGGCGTGGGAGGGACACCGGTAGCGCTGCCCCCTTGTCGCGAGATATGCTATGTCTTGCGCCGAACGCAGTTGTTGTTTGACACCAGAAGGATTCATGCGTAGAATAGCGTGGGATGGACCCGACTCTTGGATAGGAGGTCGAGATGTCACGTTACATTATCCGCCAGTTGTTGTGGATGATCCCGGTGCTGTTTGTGATTTCGGTGATCACTTTCGCCCTGGCTCACGCCGTCCCTGGGGGGCCATTTGACAGAGAAAAGTCCTTGCCACCAGAGATCATCGCCAACCTGGAAAAGCACTATGGCCTGGACAAGCCGACCTGGAGACAGTATACGGACTATATCGGGGGCATCGTTACGCGCTTTGACTTTGGACCTGTCTTCTCTTCGCGCAGCCGCCGCGTCAATGATATTTTCGCGGACCACCTGCCCGTGTCTGCGCAGTTGGGTGTGGTCTCGGTGCTGATTGCCGTAGGCATCGGCGTGCCCCTGGGTGTGATTGCGGCATTGAAACAGAATACTGTATGGGACTATTTGGGTATCGCCGTGGCTGTCTTTGGCGTTTCGGTGCCCAACGTCGTGATGGGCCCGGTGCTGATCGTCATCTTCGCCCTGACGCTCGGTGTTCTTCCAGTGGCGGGCTGGGGCACCCCGGCGCAGATGGTCATGCCGGCTTTTGCCCTGGGCACGGGTGCTGCGGCGCGCATCGCGCGACTGACGCGAGCAAGCATGCTGCAGGTGATCCGCGAGGACTATATCCGGACCGCGCGAGCCAAGGGTCTGAGCGAGCGGGTGGTAATGGTGCGCCATGCTTTGAAGAATGCTTTCATCCCAGTGGCGACGATCCTGGGGCCTCTGTTTGCTGCGTTGGTGACAGGGACGTTCGTGGTAGAGCAGATCTTTGCCATACCAGGCATGGGCAAGTACTTTATCACCAGCGTAACGAACAGGGACTATCCGGTGGTGATGGGCACCATCCTGTTGTACGCGTTCTTCCTGGTGCTGGCGAACCTGGCGGTGGACGTCACCTACGCCTTCCTCGACCCACGCATCCGCTACACGTGAGGATACGGATATGACGACAGGAGAGCTAACATCACAGGAGAAAGCAGCCGTTCGTCTGAGCGAGCGGGAGGGGAAGGCTGCGAACCTCTGGCGGGACGCTTGGGCGCGCCTGCTCCGAAACCGGGCTGCAGTCCTGGGTGGGATCGTTGTGGTGCTGCTGGTGCTCGGAGGTATCTTTGCGTCGCAGGTTGCGCCCTATGGCTATGCGGAGGGCGATTCAGCAGAGGCCTACACGGTGCCGAGCTGGCTGATCGGCATGCTGCCCGGCAACATCGAGGCCTATGCCAAGGTCAGCGACAAGTTCCTGTTTGGCTCCGACTACCTGGGGCGCGACGTCCTGAGCCGACTGATCTATGGGATTCGTGTCTCGCTGCCGGTGGGCTTTGTCGGTGCCATGACAGCGTTCATCATCGGGATGGTGTACGGCTCCATATCAGGTTACTATGGTGGTCGTGTGGACGTTGTCCTGATGCGCATCGTGGACATTGTGTACGCTTTCCCGACGACACTGCTGATCATCCTGATGATGGCCTTTTTCAAGTCCAGCTTCGCCAGGGTTGAGCCGGGGACCCTCTCCTACACCTTCAACCAGGTGAATAGGTTTACTGACCGATTGTTGGGCCTGCAGGGCGGCGGGATGCTGTTCATCTTCATGGGTATCGGCATGACAGCCTGGATGGGCATGGCGAGACTGGCCCGGGGACAGATTCTGTCGCTGAAGGAGAAAGAGTTCATCGAAGCGGCGCACATGATCGGGGCTGGCGACATGCGCATCATCGTGCGACATATCCTGCCCAATATCATCGGACCGTGCATTGTATCGCAGACGCTCAACATTCCCGTCTACATCAACTATGAGGTCTTTCTGAGCTTTATCGGCCTCGGTGTGGATCCGCCTACTCCGAGCTGGGGGTTGATGATCGCTGATGGTTCCAGGGCCATTCGCTCCTACCCGCACATGGTGCTGTTCCCAGCCCTGTTCTTGGCGCTCACGATGTTCGCGTTCAATTTTCTGGGTGACGGCCTGCGCGATGCGCTGGATCCCAAGATGAAGGGCACTAGCTAGTAGCGGCGCCGTGCCGCGCTCTCGTGGCCTGCGTGTCACCTCTTGGCAAGCTGAGTGCCGCAGGCAGAGAACGCGCGGGCTTGGCGTTCTGCTCCGCAAAGTGCTTCTGCTGGTTGTAGGGTATGTCCAGAGCACGCTGGCCTGTTCTCGCGCTGGCTTTGCTCCTGATTTGCGGCTTGGCGGTGCTGTGCCTTGCCTGTGCAGCAAGCTGGCTCTTTTTGCAGCCCGATTCAGGTGCGCTGCCTTCGCTGCCCACAATAGGTGGCTCGGACAGTGGCACCTTGCGCCTTCTGGGCGCTCAGCCGCGCACGCTGGATCCAGCTCTGGTTGAGGATGCGGTTTCTGCTCAATATGTGGTAGAGATATTCAGTGGGCTTGTAGCACTTGATGCGGAGCTGCAAGTCGTTCCTGATCTGGCCCAGCGCTGGGAGGCTAGTCCGGACGGTACAACGTACACATTCCTCTTGCGCGAGGACGCTCGTTTTCACAATGGACGCCGTGTGACCGCTTCCGATTTCAAGTACTCCCTCGAGCGGGCATGTGATCCGCGTACCGGTTCCACTATCGCTGGGACTTATTTGGGCGACATCATCGGAGCCAAGGAGGTACTGGCCGGGCAGCGAGACGGGGTTAGCGGTGTCGAGGTTGTGGATGACCGCACACTGCGCATAACGATTGACGCGCCCAGAACGCACTTTCTGGCGAAGCTGACCTATTCCACCGCATTTGTGGTGGATCGCGAGCAGGTTGAGCAGCCCGACTGGCTTGAGCGGCCCAATGGCACAGGGCCTTTCAGGTTGGCAGAATACGGCACACAGCGGATTGTGCTGGAGCGCAACGAGCGCTACTATCGCGAGGGGCCACTACTGGAGCGGGTGATCTTCTTCCTCTCGGGCGGCTCGCCGGTGAGCATGTACGAGAACGGTGAGATCGACGTCACGGTAGTGGGTCCGGCAGATGTCGAGCGTGTACGCGATCCAAGCAACCCGCTGCACGCTGAGCTGTCCACAGTGCCGCAATTGGACATTCAATATCTGGGCTTTGATGTCACACAGCCGCCTTTTGATGATGTGCGAGTGCGGCAGGCATTTGCCCTGGCTGTGGACAGGGAGAAGATCACCGACGTCGTGTGGAAGGGCATGAGGTTACCGGCGGAGGGCATTGTGCCACCTGGCATGCCAGGTTATCAGCGCGATGGGCCCCTGCTGGACCACGACCCACAGCGTGCTCGGGATTTGATCTCGGAATCGCGATACGAGGAAGTGAGTCGACTTCCTCCCATAACGCTAAGCATCGGGGGGACAGGCGTTGAGCTGGACCCGGTCACTGAGGCTCTTGTGGCCATCTACAGAGAGAACCTGGGTCTTGAGATCCCCGTTGAGCGAGTTGAGGACGTTTTCGCTGAACGACCGCAGTTCTTCCTAAGCGGGTGGATTGCGGATTATCCTGATCCTGAGAACTTTTTGGACCTACTGTTTCACGGTGAGAGCGGGCTGAACCATACGAACTACTCGAACTTCCAGGTGGATCAGCTGCTGGAAGAGGCGCGGATTGAACAGAATACACAGCGCCGCCTGCAACTCTACCAGCAGGTTGAGCAGTTGATCGCTGCCGATGCGCCTTGGGTGCCGTTGTGGCACAGCGTGGACTATGTGCTGACCAAGCCATACGTCGAAGGCGCGGTGTACGCCGCGGCGATCTTCCCATGGCTAAGCCAAGTGCAGGTGAGTGACAAGTAAACACAGTCGCTGGACTGGCAGGCCATCGCTTCGCGCTGGGTTATCCCACCACAAGCACGAGAGGAGACAGCCCAGCGGCAAGCTAGCGAAGCAGACCGGACGAACGACTTGAAGGGAGGACAAAGTCTATGGCTACATTGCTGCAGGTGAGGGGGCTGAAGACGCAGTTCTTCACACAGGATGGCGTCGTCAATGCCGTAAGCGGCATCGAGTACGATCTGAATGAGGGTGAGACGCTGGGCATCGTGGGCGAGAGCGGCTGTGGGAAGAGTGTAAGCGTATTGTCCCTGATGCGCCTGATCCCGTCGCCCCCAGGCCGAATCGTGGGTGGAGAGGCCTTGTTCCAAGGACGTGATCTGCTGACCATGGATGAAGAAGAGATCCGCTCCGTGCGGGGCAACAAGATTGCTATGATCTTTCAGGATCCTATGACTTCTCTGAACCCTGTCCTCACCATCAGCCAGCAGGTGAGTGAAGCACTCGAATTGCACCTGGCTATGGAGAAGAAGCAGGCCCGACAACGCAGTATCGAACTGCTAGAGCTGGTACGCATTGCCGATGCCGCGGGTCGAATTGATGACTACCCACACCAGTTTTCCGGTGGCATGCGCCAGCGGGTGATGATTGCTATGGCGCTGTCCTGCAACCCGCAGCTGCTGATCGCCGATGAGCCAACAACCGCCCTGGACGTGACGATTCAAGCGCAGATAGTGGATCTCGTCAGGCAGTTGAAAGAAGAGATCGGCATGGCGGTGATGTGGATCACCCACGATCTGGGAGTCATCGCAGGACTGGCCGACCGCGTGAACGTTATGTATGCTGGCTACATTATTGAATCGGCGGACGTGGCAGATGTCTACGCAGATCCTCGTCACCCCTACACGCTGGGACTGCTGGGTTCCATCCCTCGTCTGGATGCACAACGAAAAGAGAAGCTCACGCCGATCCAGGGCCTGCCACCGGATCTGATCGATATGCCTCCCGGGTGTCCTTTCGCGCCTCGTTGTCGCTTCGCCCTCGAGCGTTGCCTGGAGGAGAATCCCACATTGGAGACTGTGGCGCGGAGGCATACCGTTGCCTGCTGGGTGGATGTGACTGGAGGAAGAAGATAAGATGTCTGAGAATGAAATCCTGCTTGATGTTAGAGGCCTCAGGATGTGGTTCCCCATCACACAGGGGATTGTCGTCCAGCGCCACGTTGGAGACATCAAGGCGGTTGACGGCCTGGACTTTTTCATCCGCCGGGGTGAAACCCTAGGCTTGGTAGGCGAGAGTGGCTGCGGCAAGTCCACTACCGGTCGCGCCATCCTGCAGCTCTATCGTCCCACAGCGGGTGATGTGTTCTTTGAGGGCATGAATCTGTGCGATCTCAAAGGGGAACCACTGCGCCGGATGCGCCGCAAGATGCAGATGATCTTTCAGGACCCATACGCGTCTCTGAACCCGCGCATGACGGTAGGCGACATCGTTGGCGAACCTCTGGATGTGCACAACATCCTCAAGGGCAAGGCCTTGCGCGATCGGGTCATGGACTTGTTGGAGGTTGTCGGTCTGAACCGGTACTTTGTCAATCGCTATCCCCACGAGTTTTCTGGGGGACAGCGGCAGCGCATTGGTGTGGCCAGAGCTCTGGCGGTGCAGCCCGACTTTATCGTGTGCGACGAGCCCATCTCGGCTCTGGACGTGTCCATTCAGGCTCAGATCATCAACTTGCTAGAAGAGTTGCAGGAACAGTTCCACCTGACTTATCTCTTCATTGCTCATGACCTGTCGGTGGTCAGACATATCAGCGACCGCGTCGCGGTGATGTACTTGGGCAAGATCGTCGAATTGACCACACGTGACGAACTCTACACCAACCCGCTGCACCCTTACACGCAGGCACTGCTGTCAGCCGTTCCGATTCCCGATCCAGCGGTTGAGGAGCGGCGCCAGCGCATCATTCTGACCGGAGACGTGCCCAGCCCAGCTAATGCACCCAAGGGCTGCCATTTCCACACCCGCTGCGGGGTTATGATCGCTGGGACCTGTGATGTTGTCGAGCCCGAGTTCAAGGATGTGGGCGAATTGCACTGGGTTGCATGCCACAGAGTAGGATAGTGGGCGTCAATACCACCTGAGTGTGTGATGTTTATCATGCCCCACTCACAGCCGCCGCACAACATGAAGCGGTGTCCCGCCCTCTTTGAGTCTGAGCGGTGATGGAGTCTGAGAGAGGCCACGTGTCTGGCCTCTCTCTTTTCTTAACTGGGTCACGGTCATCGAGGGGGCGCTATGCCTGAGCAAACCATACAGATCCGTGATCAGCTTGTGTTGGAGCCTGCAGTTGGGCTCGTGCAATTCCTGCATCAGTCAAAGAAGCTCGTGGACCGAGCAACAGCAGGGGTGCTGTACAGGGACGAGCATGGGCAAAGCAGGCAGCTGGAGCTGGCTGGCCACCAGATGTCGTATGGCTTGGCGCGCGACCACATCAACCTGGGCGTTGCCAGCCACGGAGTAGAGCTGACCTGGCAACTTTCTGGCGCTGACGAGAAGCGTCTGCGCTTGGAAGTTAAGAACAGGGGGCCCGGCACTATCCACATCGTGGAGCTGCGTGTGCTTGACGTCGACGCTCAACGCGGTGGCGCGCTGGGTCTGGCATCGGGGCCAGGCGGATGGCGCTTCTACCAGCATGGTTGGCAGTCCTGGTCACCGACGTTTGCACGACACCTTGCTGACGGCACATGGGTGAACCCAAACACTGAGGACTATCGCACCAAGCACCAACCTCATGAGGTGCAGCCTGGGATCAAGTCACTGAGCAGTGAATGGCTCACGGTAATCGTCTCCAGTCGTGAGAGCGCTCCTGCGCACGCGGTGCCTGGTCCTGCACTGCTACTGGGATTCGTCTCGGCCGCAGATCAGCTGGCGGAGATAAGGCTGGGGGTAAGCAACGAACTCCAGTTCCAGAGCCTGCGCGCCGTCTGCCACGCGGATGGCGTCCCGCTGGCACCGGGAGAGAAGTTGTCATCTGAGACGCTGCTGCTCACTGCGGGCAACGATCCGTTCGCCCTGCTGGACTCGTACGCAACTGGCTTGGGAGAAACGATGCATGCGCGCGTAGCTGCGGAGGTGCCCACAGGCTGGTGCACGTGGTACTACTACTTCGGCGAGGAGAGCGCGGAGGACGTCCTCAGCAACCTGGCTCAGATTCAGGAAGAGCGATTACCTCTCGATGTCATCCTGATTGACGATGGCTACGAAACAGAGATTGGTGACTGGACAGATGTTGATCATGCCAAGTACCCTGATGGCATGAAAGCCGCGGCTCAACGAATCGCAGGTGCAGGGTATCGCCCGGGGATCTGGGTTGCACCCTTTGGTGCCAGTGCGTCGTCAAAGCTGTACGCTGAACATCCGGATTGGATGCTGCGCGATACAGAGCGGGAACCTGTCCTGGCCTGGCAGCACTGGGGAAAGGATATCTACGCCTTGGACGTGTCGCTTCCTGCCGTGCAAGCATGGCTGCGGCGGACATTCCGCACCCTCAGCGAGGAGTGGGGCTTTGGGTTCTTCAAGATAGACTTTCTGTTTGCTGCCGCACTGCCTGGCGTGCGCGGCGATTCACGCCTGACGCGGGCGCAGGCTCTGCGGAGAGGGATGGAAGTCATCCGTGATGCCATCGGCGACAAGTTCCTGCTTGGCTGCGGAGCGCCTTTGGGGCCATCGATTGGTTTGGTTGATGGCATGCGCGTCGGCCCCGATGTGCATGTGGACTGGGAGCCCTTCTGGCAGGATCTGTCTGCTCCTTCGGCTGCAAATGCGATTCTGAACGCAATTTCGCGCAGTTGTATGCACGGCAAGCTCTGGCTGAACGATCCGGATTGCCTGTTGTTGAGGCCGCGTGGTGATGACTCGAACCTGGTCTTGAACGAGATGCGCACGCTTGCCACGATGGTCGCACTGACAGGCGGACTGGTCCTCAACAGCGATAACCTGCTCTCTATGCGGCGCGGCAGGCTGGAGTACCTGCGTCGCGTGCTGCCACCGTATGGTCGCAGCGCTATCCCCCTGGATCTGTTTCAGCACGAACGGCCTCGGCTGTTGGTGCTGCCGGTGGAGGCTTCCTGGGGATCGTGGTGGCTCGCTGCACTGTTGAACTGGAACGACCGATCGTGCGTTACGAGGATGACTCTGTCGCAACTGGGCCTGCCTCCTGGTGCCTATCACGCGTACAACTACTGGCGTCAGCGCTACATGGGGGTCACAGGCGACGAGGTGGTCATTGACCCGCACCAGCCCCACGAGACAACGCTGCTATTGCTGAAGGCAGTGTCCGAGCAGCCTCAAGTGCTCAGCTCGACTTTTCACGTGCTGCAGGGGGCTGTGGAGGTCAAGGACGCGCGTTTGCTGGAGAATCGCCTGGTGGTGAGGATGGAGAAGCCAGGCCGTCAGTTCGGTCACTTGTTGTTCACAGTCCCGGACGGGTCGGAGTATGGTGTGGGCACCGTCTCCGTCAATGGCCGCGTTCAATGGCCGCGTAAGGTTTCGCCCGGTGTCTGGCGCGCGGGTTTTACCCTGGTCGACAAGGCTACAGTGGAGCTCGCGCTCGGCTGACACTGTGCTGAAGGCAAAACGCAGCGTCCCGTTTTGCTCAGCCGTTCCCTCTGCCGCGTTGGGGGACGCCTCCCAGATCAGGCAACACGTGCCTGCCCACGTGTGGTGCGGCTGACGGTGCGTCACCTCTGGCGGGAAGGGGGTGCGCGATTCACCTCGCCCCGATTATCCGTTCTTGCCTCGCTTGTCAGACATTCCTACACCGTCGATGGTGACTCCGCAGTACGGGCACGTAGATTCTGGCAGGATCAGGTTTTCTAGGATGCTGAAGCCGAACCGCCGGATCAGCATGTTATGGCAGTTGTAGCAAAAGGTGCTCTCTCCTTCGCTGCCAGGCGCGTTGCCTTCGTAGACATAGCGCAGCCCAGCCTCGAGACCGATCTCACGCGCTCGACGGAGTGTGGGTATCGGTGTGGCATGCACGTCCCGCATCTCATAGTCCGGACGGAAACGACTCACGTGCCAGGGCGTGTCCACACCGATCTCTTGGGCGATGAATTCGGCCAGGTGTTGGAGCTCGTCCACGGAGTCGTTCTGGCCGGGTACTACGAGTGTGGTGATCTCCACCCAGATGTCCCTTTTCTTCATCGCTTTGATCGCGTCCAGAACTGGCTGCAGGCGCGCACCACAAGTCTTGCGATAGAACTCGTCGTCAAAGGCCTTCAAGTCCACGTTGGCAGCGTGGAGATGGGGTCCAAACGCATCCAGCATCTCCTCCGTCATGTAGCCATTGGTCACGAAGATGCTTTTGATGCCCCACTTGTGAGCTATCACCGCTGTGTCGTAGGCGTACTCAAAGAATACCGTCGGTTCTGTGTAGGTGTAGGCGATGCTTTTGCAGCCATAGTGTCTTGCCGCGGAGGCAAGATGGTCGGGCGAAGCTTCGTGCCCCGCAATGCGCCCTTCGTCGCGCACCATCTGCGAGATCTGCCAGTTTTGGCAGAACGCACAATGGAAGTTGCAGCCTGCCGTAGCGACCGAGAACGCTGTGGTGCCAGGGTAAAAGTGGAAGAGGGGCTTTTTCTCCACCGGATCGATGGCCTGTGAAATGGCCAGGCCATAGACCAAGCTGTAGAGTACGCCGTCCTTGTTCATCCGCACCTGGCAAATGCCGCGCTTGCCAGCGTTGATGGTACAACGATGGGCGCATAGGTTGCATCTGAGCCTGTCTTCATCCAGCCGCTCATAGAGCCTTGCTTCCTGCATCGTCAGGTCTCCTTCAGACCGGTTGGATACCTCAATGCAAGGTCTGCATATATGCCCTTGAAGCGTGACCACTGCGTTTTGTACTCTTCGCTCACGCGCTTTTCCAGCGGTTTGGCCGGCACACCTACGGCAATGGTCTCGCGGGGGATCTGCTGCCGCTGTCTGACCACGGCACCCTCTCCGACCACAGCCCATTCGCCAATGGTGGCCCAGTCGCTGATCACCGAACCCATGCCTATCACAGCATGGTCGTGGATGGTCGCGTTGTGGATGACGCAGCCGTGGCCGATGGTGACATCACTTCCTATATCTGTTCTCTCACCGGGTCGGGCGTGTATAACGCAGTTGTCTTCAACGCTGGTTCCATCTCCCACCACAATGGTGCCATAGTCTCCCCGAAGCCGAGCCCCTGGCCCGATCCAGCAGTTGTCACCTATGGTCACATCCCCGATGATGTCTGCGGAGGGATGGACATACGTTCCCTGCCCCAGTTTTGGTCTGCGTCCTTCGAACTCGTAAGTGGCCATTGCCTCGTGCTCCTTGTCGGGCAAGCACGTGACGTATCCGAATCACGGTGGAGCCGTCATGTGGCGAATCCTTGCGCTGAGGTGCCAGACTCTGTTTCTGTGCTCAATTCTACTGGACTCTCGTGGCGAAAGCAAGCGCCCCGGCTAACGACCGCTGGTTTGCTTGGGTGAGGCCAGCCTGACCCAGGCCTACCTGAGCTTGCGATCTGCCACGCCCCTCGGCTGCACAGGGACGGAAAGGCTCGCCCGCCGCCTGCCCAGTGGGTCAGCTTTGATTCGGCCAATCGTACTGCCAGGTGTCGCCTTGAGGGGGAGCGCAGTGCCACCTGCCAGGACAGTGAGATCACTCGCGTCGCTCAGAATCATACTGCGGCGCCCGCAGCCCAGCCAGTTCTCATCCGCGGCGGTGCTCCTCTGCACCCAGGATGAGCTGCTGAGGAGGCGACAGGCAGCTCCCTACGATCAAACGTGGGTGTACGGAGCGCCTGAAGCTTGCATTTCGTGTGAAATG
>JBFEPU010000006.1:0-22731 GCA_041549915.1 Anaerolineae bacterium
ACCGACCTGATCAGGGTGCAGGTAATCGCACGCATCCTCACACAGGGCACTGGCATTGGCGAAGAGGTTGTCCAGGGCCAGATCAGGCTCATCGCCGAGACTCTGCCTGATCCATCGGACATCGAAGCTTCTGATGTTCTGGTTGCCAAGCGGTCTACGAGGGAACTCGTGCCTCTGGCACGGAGAGCGGCAGGGCTCATCCTGCTCGAGGGAGGTACGACTTCACATGGCGCGCAGATGGCCATCGAACTGGGATTGACAGCCATCGTGGGTGCCGGGGATGCATTCTTCTCATTGGAGGAGGGACAGACCGTGACCCTGGCGCCCAACGAAGGGAGGGTATACGAAGGGCGGGTGAACGCGTAGGCGGTTTTCAACCATGGGCGCGCAGATGATAGAATACGGAGGCCTTGGATGCCTGGCACCACCTGAAGGCCGCTGACATTATTAACCAGGAGGAAAGAACGTGAACAAGAAGACAGTGAAAGACACCCAGGTCGCTGGCAAGCGCGTCCTTGTGCGCGCTGATTTTAACGTGCCACTGAACGAAGCTGGAGAGATCACGGACGACACGCGCATTCGGGCAGCGTTGCCCACCATTGAATACTTGCGCAATCAGGGTGCCATGGTCATCCTGTGCTCCCACCTGGGCCGGCCCAAAGGCAAGGTGGTGGAAGCGATGCGGCTCACACCGGTTGCCAAGCGGCTTTCTGAGCTTCTGCAAGCGCCCGTGACCAAGACCGAAAACTGCATCGGCAGTGAGGTCGAGCGGGTAGCAGCAGCGATGAAGCCGGGTGACGTTGTCTTGCTCGAGAACCTGCGCTTCCACGCCGAGGAGACAGAGAACGACCCCGGTTTTGCGCAGCAGCTGGCGGCGCTTGCCGACGTTTATGTCAATGATGCCTTCGGCACTGCACACCGGGCCCATGCGTCGACAGAAGGAGTTGCGCACTACCTGCCCGCCGTCGCCGGATTCCCGATGAAGCGCGAGCTCACATTCTTGGGCAAGGCATTGGCGGAACCGACACCGCCTTTCGTCGCCATACTGGGTGGCGCCAAAGTGTCGGACAAGATCGGTGTTATCGAGAACCTGCTGCCAAAGGTCGATTACCTAATCGTGGGCGGCGGAATGGCCAACACGTTCCTCAAGGCCCAAGGACATGAGGTCGGCGAATCACTAGTTGAGAATGACAAGCTAGACCTGGCCAAGGACCTCTTGAAGCGCGCTGGCGGCAAGCTGGTGTTGCCGGTTGATGTAGTCGTAGCAGATGCATTTGCCGCCGACGCAAGACACAACACAGTCGCCATCGACAGAGTACCGGACAACTGGCGCATTCTGGACATCGGCCCCAAGAGCGTGGAGCGCTTTCAGAAGATGCTGCAGACAGCCAAGACTGTAGTGTGGAACGGACCGATGGGCGTCTTTGAGTTCCCCTCCTTCGCAGCAGGCACAGTGGCTATCGCCAAGGCTCTGGCCGGGACGACTGCGACAACGATCATCGGGGGAGGAGACTCAGCCGCTGCTGTGAAACAGGCAGGGTTGACCGAGTCCATGACCCACATCTCCACGGGCGGCGGAGCCTCGCTCGAGTTCCTGGAAGGCAAGGTCCTGCCCGGAGTGGCGGCGCTGCAGGACAAGTCCTGACGAAGAGACGGCAGCGCAGCACTCACCGCTAGCTGCGCGTCACTGACTGCTCAACATTCACGACTAGGAGTGCTATGGCAGACCTGGAGTTTATCCGCAGGCTCGTGATTCCGGCAGAGACCAAGATCGTATTTCTGGTAATGGACGGCATAGGCGGGCTACCGGTCGAGGAAGGTGGCCCCACCGAGCTGGAGGCAGCACGTACTCCGAATCTAGACGCGCTGGCCGCAAAATCCATCTGCGGGTTCACCGTTCCTATCACGCCAGGCATTACGCCAGGCAGCGGGCCGGGCCACCTGGGCGTGTTCGGTTACGATCCCTGCCGATTCATCATTGGGCGCGGCGTGCTAGAAGCTTTGGGTATTGACTTTGACCTTCATGCCCAAGACGTTGCCGCACGGGGCAACTTCTGTTCTGTTGACGGGCAGGGCCGGGTCACTGACCGGCGGGCAGGCCGCATCCCCACGGAGAAGAACGCCGAACTGGTCAAGCTGCTGCGTGACAAGGTCAAACTCCCCGGTGTTGAGTTGTTCATCGAAACGGTGAAGGAGCACCGCTTTGTGCTGGTCTTTCGCGGCTCTGGTCTCGCCGGCGACCTAACCGAGTCCGATCCGCAGCAACTGGGCGTCCCCCCGCTCCCAGTTCGGCCGCTGGAGGATGCAGGCGACCCTGCCGCCTCGCAGCGAACAGCAGATTTGGCCAACGACTTTGTCAGCCAGGCTCGAGAGGCACTGAAGGACCAACATCCGGCCAATATGGTGCTGCTGCGTGGGCTGGACAAACGTCCGGAGATTCCAAGCATGCGCGAGGTGTTTGGCCTGCGTGCTGCGGCCATCGCCGTGTACCCGATGTATCGGGGCCTGGCAAAGTTGGTCGGGATGACCGCGCTTCCGAGTGGCAACACCCTGGCCGATGAGTGCGATACTCTGGAAAAGGCCTGGCCGGACTATGACTTTTTCTATCTGCACTACAAGTACACGGACAGCCGTGGTGAGGACGGCGACTTTGCGGCTAAGGTTGCCGTGATCGAAGAGTTTGATTCCTACGTCCCCCGCGTTGTAGAGCTGAAGCCAGACGTACTGGTGGTCACCGGCGATCACTCGACGCCATCGCTGCTGAGAGCGCACAGCTGGCATCCGATCCCGACCATGCTGCATTCGCGCTATTGTCGCTGCGACAGCGTCAAAGAGTACGGTGAGCGGGCCTGCATGCGTGGCGGGCTGGGACACATCCTGGCTGTCGATTTGATGCCGCTTGCGATGGCCAATGCTCTGCGCCTGACCAAGTTCGGGGCGTAGTCCTTGCCTGGGGTTCATTTACAGCGGCAACTTGCGTCTCGCAGGCATCCACCAAGGGCTGCCGGATCGCGTGGGCCTTGATGAGCAAGGGGGAACCTGCCACGGACGGACCCAGCGTGCTGCCGGTCGGTAAACTCAATCCCGGTCTGCTGGCCGAGCTGCTGCAACTACAGGGCTGGCCCGATGAGCGAGTTGTCCTCGGACCCCGCATCGGTGAAGACGCGGCCGTCATCGACCTCGGCGATCGCTGTCTCGTGGCCAAGACAGATCCCATCACCTTCGTGACGGACAAAGTCGGCTGGTACTTGGTGCAGGTGAACGCCAATGACCTAGCCACAACGGGGGCCATGCCCCGCTGGCTGCTCGTGACCCTGCTCCTTCCAAAGAACACGACGACGCCCGACTTGGTCAAGCGCATCTTTGCGCAAATCGACGCCGCGTGTCGAGAGCTGCGCATTGCCGTCGTTGGTGGGCACACGGAAGTGACGTACGGTCTCGAACGCCCCATCGCTATCGGCCACATGCTGGGCGAGGTCGCGAAAGACGAGTGGATCGCCACAGAAGGAGCACGAGTGGGCGACGACATCGTTCTGGTCAAGGGCATCGCCATTGAGGGCACCGCAATCATGGCCCGCGAAAGGACCCAGCAGCTCCGGCAGCTCGGCTATCGGCAAGAGTGGATCGCCAGGGCCCAAGGCTACCTCTTCGACCCTGGGATCAGCATCGTGCGCGAGGCGAGGCTGGCAATGGAATGCACCGAGATCCACGCCATGCATGACCCTACCGAGGGAGGGCTTGCCACCGGTCTGCATGAGCTGGCCGAGGCGGCGGGGGTAGGCGTGTGGGTGGATGGCGATGCCGTACCAATCTGGCCCGAGTGCCGTTCTCTGTGCGCGGAATTCGGCCTGGATCCGCTGGGCACCATCGCTTCAGGCGCGCTGGTCATCACACTGGCTCACGAGCATCTCCCCGCCTTGCTTGCCGCCTACAGGAAAGCAGGCGTCGTTTGCGCGGTGATCGGACACATCACCGCGCCGGGCGAAGGGCTCAGGCTGAAAAGCGGGGCAGTCACTATGGACCTACCCCGCTTCGACCAAGACGAAATCACCAAGTTGTTCTAGCGACGCTGACGTGCCCTCCACGCAGCCACCAACTTCTTGGCCATGGCCTCCTCTTCGACCGCCGTGCGCAGCTTGCCATCGAGGCGCGCATACAGGAGTTTGTTCAAGATTTCCCGATAGACCGGACCTGGTGGTACGCCTTCCTTCTTGAGATAGTGCCCTCCGATGTGTAGCCGCACCCACCGGAGCCGGTTCAAGTATAGCAGGACGTTTTCTCGAGCCACATGCGAATCCAAAGCGACGGAGAAAGCAGCCAGGGCACGCGCCGAATAGACGTGCAACAGGCGGTAGACACGGCTCGGCTTCAAGTCTGGCTTGTCCAGCCGCCAAGCCAGTGCCCGCAGTGCCTTGACTTCTTGCAGATAGCCCACCACTTCCTGACTGAACTTCAGGCGGCTGACGAAGCGGGCCAGCTGCGGTCCTGTCAGCCGATAGGTCAGGAGAGCGAGGAGCAGGTACTTCTGCTCAACAGGGAAGGGCGTCAGCTCTCGGTCTTCCGGCCACGCCTCGGCACCCTCTTCTGCCGAGGTTTGGTCACCATCGAACGCCGGCCGAGCTTGATGGAGCTTTTCACCAAGCCATTGGTCGTAGCGTAGGCCAGACTCGAGACGACGAAGCACCCCCAACTCTGCCAGGCGCTCCAAAATCGCGCTTGGCTTCGCCTCATCCAGTATCAGTTCCAGCTCATGCCGGAGCCGCTCGCCCGTAACTCGATCGAGCAGGCCCAGCGCGTCATCTATCAGCTCAGCGCTGCGTGCCTCTATGGTGAAGCCAAGCCGCTGCTCCAGGCGCACGGCGCGGAGAATCCTGGTGGGATCTTCAACAAAGCTGAAGTTGTGCAACACCCGGACCAACTTGTCCTCCAGATCCCGCTCCCCACCGTAAAAGTCCAATAGCTCCCCATACCGGTCACGATCCAAAGAGATGGCCATGGTGTTGATAGTAAAGTCGCGCCGATATAGATCCTGCTTGATGGAACTGCGCTCAACTTCTGGGAGGGCCGTCGGATGCTGGTAGAACTCGGTGCGAGCGGTGACAAAGTCGAGCGATGGAGGCAAGCTCGTTCCTCCAGTGCCACCCAGAATGACCTTGGCCGTGCCGAAGCGGGCATGGCTGCGCACCCTGGCTTTCAACTGCTTGGCCAAGTCCTTCGCCAGAGCGACCGCATCGCCCTCTACGACCAGATCAAGATCCTGCGTCGGCAGACCAAGCAGCAGGTCACGCACGAGCCCACCCACGATGTAAAGTGAGTAGCCCATCTCGTTGGCCGTATCCCGAGCTTGCAGCAGCAAATCCAACAGCGGCACCGGCAGACTCCGCCGAAGCAGCCCCTGGATTTCCTCCCGGCGCGATGGCTGCGCACCGGCACTCCACAGTTTGATCAGATCGGTGCGCGTCACAATCCCCAGCACGCGACCATCTTCGACGACTGGAACCTGTCCGACCCCATGATCGGTCATGATCCGCTGTACCGTCGTCACACTGTCCGCTGGCGAAACCGCCACTTCCCCTTTGTGCATGTACGAGCCAACGGTAGCCTGTCCCAGCTGGTGATGCAAGCCACGGTCGATTTCGCGCCGCGTCAGGACACCGACCAGCCTCCCATCCTCGACCACAGGAAAGCCCTCGTGACCATAGCGCCGCATCAGCATCTCCGCCCTTACCAGTGACATCTCCGGGTCCAGGGTGTGCACACCGTGCGACATGATCTCTGCCACGGTCACCGGTGGCTTGACATGCTCTCCCAGACGCGCGATCAACTGCTCGTGCACGTCCTCCAGGTCAATGCCCTGAATCAGGGCAGCTGCGGCACTGCCGTGGCCACCGCCCCCAAACAGACGAGCGATCCCGCCCACATCAATGGCCTTGCTCGAACTTCGAGCGATCAACTGTACCTGATCCGCATGTCCAAAGAGCAAGAAGGAGGCATCAGGGTCAAAAACGTCATCTAGCTTGTGCGCCAACAAGGACAGTTCGTCGAGGTAGTCGTCCAGGCGGGCTATGGCGATCAGAATGTCCTGCTCGTGCAGGGAGTACCATTCCGTGTTGTCGACCAGCTGAGCATACACCGCCTGATACGGCTCGTCTAAGGGATGCCTTAGAAAGTCAGTCACGACCTTCAGGTTTGCCTCTTGCTCTAGCAGCCAGGCCGCGCTGCGCAAATCATCGGCCGTGGTCGTGGTGTAGGCGAGCGAGCCGGTATCCTCATAGATTCCCAGCAGCAGCAGAGTAGCTTCCAGCGGAGTGAGCGAAATGCGGAGCTCACGAAGCTGCCTCACGAGCAAAGAAGTGGTTGCTCCAACCTCTTCGATGGTGTACGAAGCATCTCCCCTGGCCACGCCACGCGCAGGGTGATGATCGATGATCGTCAGCTTGGTCCTTGCATCCATCCCCTTGATGGACGGCACGGACTGTGCATCAACGATGATGGCCTCAACCACACGCCGTCGTGGCAGCTCACGCACGGTCCTGAACGGCAACTGATCACCATACGTCGCCAAGAAATCCTGCAGTTCACGGTTCAGTCGGCGCGAAAGGACTGGAATGGCCTCTGGATAGAGCTTCGACGCAGCGAGCTGCGCAGCCAGCGCATCAAAATCCGTATTGTCATGCGTGAGAACGACTTTCAAGGCAATCCCTCTGCGGCAATATAACCCGTTATCTCGCCTCTATTATGGCATAACAGCGCCCTGCTGTCAATGTAGCAGCGGGCGCTCAAGCTTTCTTGACGGTAGGCCGCGATTGCGAGCTATTCGCAGGCCAGCGAAAGGCGCGCAACTCCTTTGACTGGATCACCGAGTTCGGCTATAATCGTCAAGGAGGAAGCTGGCAGTGCGTCTCCGAGAGAAGTTCGGCTCAGCGTGGAAGTGGCTGTATCCCGGGCTGGGAGTGAAGCGCTGGCTAGTCTTGCTGGCCATGGGGCTCTTCTTGCTCAGCTTAGGGGTCAGCTTTTTCTATGTCCAGATCTACCGCGCAGTGGAGTTACCCGGTGCCATATCACCCTTGGCGTATGCCCTGACACTTCAATTCCTGCCGCACTGGGCGCGTGGGTTCCTGTTGGGGACATTGGGTCTGGCCTGTGTGGCCTTGGCCGTGCTTCAGCTAAGCAGGTCGTTGGTCTCGGTGTTCTTCGAATCAGAGCAGGAGAGCATCGTAGATGTCATCTACCGGCAGCGCATCCGCCGCAGGGGACCGAGGATCGTGGCCATTGGTGGTGGCACGGGTCTCTCGACGCTGCTGCGAGGCCTGAAGGGGCGGACGGACTATCTCACCGCCATTGTGACTGTGGCCGACGACGGGGGTAGCTCCGGGCGCCTGCGCCGAGAATTGGGCATGCTCCCTCCAGGGGATTTTCGCAACTGCATCGCGGCCCTGGCTGAAGCTGAGCCGCTGATGACGCTGCTCTTTCAATACCGCTTTGGCGAAGGCTTGGGCCTTAACGGCCACAGCTTTGGCAATCTGTTCATCGCAGCGATGGCAGGCATAACCGGCGACTTTGGACAAGCGATTCGCCAGTCCAGCAAAGTGCTGGCTGTGCGTGGGCGCATCCTGCCTTCAACGATGCGAAGCGTCACGCTGTGCGCAGAACTGACGGAAGACGCTCGCAGCAGCAACGGGCAGCGTCACGTACAGGGCGAATCGCGCATTCCCAAGGCAGGAGTGCCCATCGAGCGCGTCTTTCTGCAGCCAGACGATGTTCGAGCGTACGGTGAGTCCGTACAGGCGATGCTCGACGCAGAGCTGATCGTCGTGGGACCTGGAAGCCTGTATACGAGCATCTTGCCCAACCTGCTGGTGAGGGACATCAGCGACGGTCTGCGCGCATCCAAGGCTCTGAAGATTTATGTCTGCAACCTGGCTACCCAGGCCGGCGAGACGGATGGCTACGATGCGGCCGACCACGTGCAAGCCATCTACGAGCATGTTGGAGAGGGCTTGTTCGACTATGTTCTGGTGAACAACAACCTGAAAGTGCAAGAGCCGGAGAGCTGGAATGCCGAGATGGTGAGAGCCAAACCAGATGATCCATATCCCTACTGGGCAGCCGACCTGGTAGACCACCAGAAGCCGTGGCGCCATGACCCAATGAAGCTGGCCCAGAGCATCATGGACATCTATTCCCACGACCAGAAGCAGTTCTAGGCCCCAGCGAGGCATCCAAACCACACTCCACCGCCATACGGCCGGTGAGACCAAACGAAGAGAGGAATGGAGGAAAAGATGGCAGTCAAAGTCGGGATCAACGGTTTCGGTCGAATTGGACGGCAGTCTTTCAAGGCAATGCTGGACTACTACCCAGAGGACATCGATGTCGTGGCCGTCAACGACCTTTTCGATGCCAACATGAACGCGCACCTGCTCAAGTACGACTCCAACTACGGTGCCTTTCCAGGCACCGTGGAGGTGGTTGGGGACAACCTGCGCGTGAATGGCAAAGACATCCAGGTCTTTGCTGAACGAGACCCGGGCAAGTTGCCCTGGGGCGACCTGGGTGTGGAGGTTGTGATCGAATCTACTGGCGTCTTCCGTGACAAGCAGCAGGCTATCGCGCACATTGACAGCGCCGGAGCAAAGAAGGTGATTATCAGTGCACCGGCAAAGAACGAGGACATCACCATCGTCATTGGTGTCAACGAAGACAAGTATGACCCCGTCAAGCACCACGTGATTTCCAACGCTTCCTGCACCACCAACTGCATTGCCCCCGCGGCCAAAGTACTGCATGACCAGTTCGGGGTGGTGCGTGGGCTGATGACCACGATACACGCCTACACCAACGACCAGCGCCTGTTGGACCTGCCCCATAAGGACCTGAGGAGAACGAGAGCTGCCGCCCTGAACATGATCCCCACTACGACGGGAGCCGCCAAAGCGGTTGGCCTCGTCATGCCAGAATTGCAGGGCAGGTTCGACGGGCTCTCCATTCGTGTTCCCACACCCACAGTCTCCCTCGTTGACTTTGTCGCCGAGCTTGAGACCGAGGCCTCTGTTGAGGATGTTAACGGTGCCTTCAAGAAGGCGTCCGAAGGGAACCTCAAGGGCATCCTGGGGATCAGCATGGAGCCACTGGTGTCCATTGACTACAAGGGAGATACCCGCTCGTCCATCATCGATGGGTTGTCCACCAAAGCGAGCGGGAAGATGGTCAAGGTTCTGTCATGGTATGACAATGAGTGGGGATACGCGTGCCGCGTGGCTGACTTGGTGCACCATATCGCGCAAAAGATGTAGAATCTGAACCCGACCGAAAGACAGAGGGGATGGGATCATGATCCCGTTCCCTCTCTCTATTGGCAGGGTGAGAGACTGTGCAGGTACCTTCGAGAGGAGACCGAGAGGGAAGATGCGCCGGATCGCTATGCTCAGCGTTCATACGTGCCCCATGGCTGCTTTGGGCGGCAAAGAGACTGGGGGAATGAACGTCTACGTGCGGGAAGTGAGCCGTGAGTTGGGCGCACTGGGACTGCTCGTGGACATCTACACGCGCTCGCAGGACGCAAGGCTGGAGCGAGTGCGCCAATTGTGGCCCCGTGTGCGCGTGATCCATTTGCCGGCCGGGCCAGAAGAACCGTACCACAAGGACCTGGTCTACGACCACCTGCCGCAGTTCGCGGCTGCGCTGCACCAGTTCACCGCTGGCGAAGGCATCTCATACGACTTGATGCACAGCCACTACTGGCTGTCCGGCTGGGTCGCCCGTGAAGTAGCGAACAAGCATCCAGTCTCATCGGTCCACATGTTCCACACTCTCGGCCGCATGAAGAATGCAATAGCACGACACCCGTCGGAGAAGGAGAGTCCTACTCGTATTCGCGTGGAGGACCAGCTCGTGCACGACATGGATCGCATCGTCGCCCCCACTCCTCTGGAAAGGGCGCAGATGATCGAGCTGTACGGTGCCGATGCACACAGAATCGTTGTCATCCCTCTCGGTGTAGACCTGAGCATGTTCAGACGCATCCCGCGCCAGGAGGCAATGGGGGCGGTTGGCATAGATCTACCTGCAACCAGCCGCCTGGTGCTGTTCGTCGGTCGGCTCGATCCGGTGAAAGGACTCGAGACACTGTTGCGCGCGATGTGCGCGCTTACAGAACTCGAACCGGACCTGGCCAAAGACTTGTGCCTGGCGGTTATCGGGGGAGATATGGACGAGGAGCAAACCGACTTTGCCGACGAGCTCGAGTGTCTGGACAAGCTAAAGGATGAGGTCGGCTTGCATGATTTGGTGGCCTTCCTTGGCTCACGCGCCCAGGACAGCTTGCCCTACTACTACTCAGCCGCCGAGGTCTGCATCGTGCCTTCTCATTACGAGTCTTTCGGACTGGTGGCACTGGAAGCAATGGCTTGTGGGACGCCAGTCATCGCCTCGCGCGTCGGCGGCCTACAGCACACTGTGGAAGACGGAGTCAGCGGCTTCCTTGTGCCGGCCGGAGACCCAGATGCTCTAGCTGACAAGCTGAGAGTGCTCTTGTGTGATAATGATCTGCGCCAGAGGCTGGGAGCCAACGCCCATGATGAGGCCCAGCACCATACCTGGCACAGGGTTGGAGAGCGCATCTTGGATCTGTACGAGGAGCTATGGCAGCAGGAGTAGAGGGCATGCCAAGCACAGGCCAAACGGGCGGACCCAGGACGCGCATGGTGATCATGGCTCACCCTGACGATGCGGAATTCACGTGTGCCGGTACGGTTGCGCGTTGGGTAAGAGAAGGGTGGCAGGTGACCTATGCGATCTGCACCGACGGCAGCCGGGGCAGCAATGATCCCGACATGCCACCAGAACGAATGGCGCCAATCCGACGCGCCGAACAACTCGAAGCAGCCAGAATCCTCGGTGTGCAAACCGTGGCTTTCCTGGACTACGAAGACGGCACACTCGAGCCCAGCTTGCCGTTGCGCCGTGACCTGACACGCCTCATTCGGCTGCACAGACCGGACATTGTGATCTGCCCCGATCCTACCAGGCGCTTTCACCGCAATGTGTACGTGAACCACCCTGACCACCGGGCGGCTGGTGAGGCGGCGCTCTATGCGGTCTTTCCCTCCGCCTGCACGCGCTTTGTCTTCCGCGAACTCCTTGAGAACGGGCTGCAGCCACACAGAGTACACGAAGTTTATCTATACGGGGCACCAGAGCCTGACGCGTACGTAGACATCACCGAAACCGTCGATCTCAAGATCCAGGCGTTGAAAGCACACCGGAGTCAGGTCTCGCCAGAGTACGCAGAAGCCAGGCTGCGAGATTGGAACGCCGAAGTGGGTCGGAGGTACGGCGTGCCCTATGCAGAAGAATACCGCAGGCTTATCCTTAGGTGAGCGCAGGTCAAGGCCGCAAGACGGCTCGGTGCGTGTTAGGACAATCTCAAGGGCACGCCGATTACTTCTTGCCGCTGCGTGAGAAGAAGGGCAACAGCAGCAGACTCAAGAGAGATATGATACCCGCAACGCCACGCTCGGCCATCGCCTCAAGCTTATCCTGCAGCCCCTCAAGCGAGATGAAGTAGGGGGAAGCCACCTCAACCTCGGATGCAGGCTCCCTTTCCGCAACACCGCAGCGCACCACAGATGTGGCCCAGTTCAGCCCTGCACCAAAGCTCAGGAGAAGGACATTGTCCCCATCCCTGATGCGACCCTGCTCGAAAGCCTCACACAGCGCGATGGCAACCGAGGCCGAGGACGTGTTGGCATAGCGGTCCACGTTGACAAAGACCTTTTCCATGGGGAAGCCAACTTTAGCGCTGATCCACTCGATGAATCGCTGGTTCGACTGCTGCGGTATGACCAGTGCAACATCTTCCTTCGAGAGCCCGGCCTTGGCCAATTCTTTGCGCACCGCTGGTCCCACGGTGCGAGTGGCAAATCGGAGGATGCGCCGGCCGTCCATCTGCAAGGTCCGCACGCTTTCGTCGAAAGGCTCTGCTGTCACGGGATGCATGCTCCCTGCGGCACGATAGACCATGGAGTCGTAATCAGCTCCTTGGGTGCCCATAGAAAACGACATCACTCCCGTCGGCTGGTCAGTGGCCTGCAAGACGACCGCTCCGGCTCCGTCCCCAAAGAGCACGCACGTGCGTCGATCCTCCCAATTCAAAAACTTGGAGATGATTTCCGCGCCGATCACCAGCACGCGCTGGTAGGCCCCGGAGGCGATAAACTGGCTGCCTATTGCCAGTCCATACAAGAAACCAGGACACCCCGCCCGCAGATCGAACGCGGCCGCTCTGCCAGCTCCCAGCTGATCCTGGACCATCGGTGCCGCTCCAGGCAGATGGTAGTCTGGGCTATAGGTAGAAACGATGATCAGATCAATGTCCTTGGGTCTGAGTTGCGCAACAGACAGCGCGTCACGCGCAGCTGAAACAGCCATTGAAACGGTAGCTTCCCCGTCTCGTACCACTCGGCGTTCACGTATCCCGGTGTGACTGACAATCCACTCATCGCTGGTATCTACGATCTGCGCCAGCTCGTCATTGGTCACCACTCGAGGCGGTAGGTACTTACCCCATCCGATAATCTCAGCATACTTGGTCAATCTACTACGACCCCCTGTGATAGAATTGCGAACGGACAGCCAGGTAGCTTCCTTGCTGCCCGTCCTCGCAGAATCAAGCAGGCTGGCTTTGACGTTGGGGCCAGCCCTCGATCCACGATACCTTACGTCTGAACTTGGCTGACTCTTTGCGATCGGTCCTGCGTCTGCATGCGCAGCAGATACACAACGCCGCCCGCCAAGGCCACAGCTGACCCAATGGCTGCGCCTATGAGCAGCTCCTTGCGGGAAGAAGGCGTCTCGATCAGCAGGTCCTGTCTCCAGCGTCGCTGCGCCATCTCGGTCAACTCTGAGCCCAGCCGCTGTCTGAAATGCGGCGATGGCCTTTCGGCGGCCAATACGCCCTTGACTTGCTCAGCCAGCCGCGTCAGCGAGCAAAGTTCTTCGTGCTGTTCAGACACCTGCAACTTCTGCACATCACTCCCTGGAACGCCGCTCAGCTGGTCAGCGTGTTCAGCAAGAATATCCAAAACATTCTTTTCCGCAGACATAGCCATGGTCAATCCATCCTGTGCGCGTGAAAATCCCGGCGCAACGCCAGCAGCGTACGATGATAGAGCGATTTGATTGCCCCTTCCGTACGACCCATGATCTGTGCAATCTCAACATTCTTGAGCCCCTCGCTGAACTTTAGGATCAACAACTGCTGACGCTCGGCGGGGAGCCGACGAATGGCTTCCAGCAACACCCTCTGCTCTTCCCGAGACTGGGTCACATCCTCGGGATGGTCCCCATCTTCGGTGTGCGCCGCCAGTGCGTCCAGCGACACCACCTGACGTCTACTACGATCACGATGCCAGTTTGCCACTGCGTTGTGCGCTATGCGATACAGCCAGGCAGAGAATGGAATTCCCCTGAACACGTAGCGCTCAAGGTGAGCAAAGGCCTTGACAAAAGTCCGCGCTGTCAGGTCTTCGGCATCGTGCCGGTTGCCGGTTCGCTGGTAGATATAGTTATAGACTCGATCCGCATACACCTCGTACAGAGCGGCAAAGGCCAAAGGATCATTCTGTGCCCGCTCGACAAGGAGACGCTCTTGCTCCGCCTCCATGCCCCCCCCTGCCCTGGAGAGCGCATGACGCCAACCGGCAGCTATCTCAACTACTGAAACACCACCAGGCGAGCATCGTTGCGCTGATATTTGCATTCTGGAGCAAAGTACCGCCCAGTCAGCATTGGCAGCATTCTAGTGTCGTGCCATGCAACTGTCAAACGCTCAGGTGCGGATATCGCGGCAACACCAACCCCGAAAGGCTTGAGCGGAGTTCTATTTGACAAGCTCCAGGCAATGTGATACAATTGGTTTACTTGTGACAGATTTCACATACGCCAGGTCGCCGTTCCACGGTAGCGCGATTCGGCGCAGGTGAGCAGCCGTCCGGAAATCACGAGGAGGTGAACACAGGTGACGCTAGCAGAGGTGCTTTCTGTCATCGAAGGGAAAACAGTCTCGTCTGACGTCGATGTCTCTCAAGAAGTCCACATGGCCTGCGGGGCTGACCTGATGAGCGACGTCCTAGCTTTTACCCATGCAGGCACCTTACTCCTAACCGGCCTGACCAACCCCCAAGTGGTTCGCACTGCCGAGATGGCAGGCATTGTCGCTATCGTCTTCGTGCGTGGCAAGCTGCCTCCTCAAGATACTGTCGACCTGGCTCAGGAGAAGGGCATTCCGCTTCTGGCCTCGCAGTATACGATGTACGAGACCTGCGGCCGCTTGTACCAAACCGGGCTTCCCAGTTGTGGCTTGTTTCGCCTTACTGCAGACGGATGGCCTGCTGAGTCTGCGTCCTCGCGCGGTCAATCGGATTGACCTGGTCGTATGCGGTGCGTACCCCTGCGCTGAGAGGCTAGGGCCAGAATGCTGCTCACGGACCGACCGGAGGGGAAGGCGGCAGCTGGGAGCGGGCAAACCTCAGAGGTGACCAAGCTCCAGGAGCTGGTTTATGAACTGAAGATTGAGCAGGTGATGGCAAAGAAAGTCATCACTGTGTCCCCAGACGACTCGATGCGCCACCTGAAAAAAGTCCTGCGCCTAAACAAGGTTTCGGGCGCCCCAGTTCTGCGCGATGATGAACTGGTGGGCATTATCAGCATCGAGGACCTGATCAAGGCGCTGGAAGCGGGCGAGATAGACGCTACTGTCGGCCAGAAGATGACCGCAGACGTGCATACCGTGTTCGCCGACGAGACGATCATCCAGGCGGTGAACAAGTTCGCCCGATTCGGTTTCGGACGACTGCCGGTCGTCAACCGGCAAGGCAAGCTAGTCGGGATGCTGACCCAAGGGGACGTTGTGCGCGGTCTTTTGCGCCAACTGCAGGTTGACTACCATGAGGAGGAGATCCACCGCTACCGAGCCAGTCACATCTTTGAAGACATCGTATCCGACCAGACAGGTCTTATTCTGCGTTACAAAGTCGAGCCACGGGATTTCGTGCGGTGTGGCGAAGCGGCGAGCAAGCTAAAACGCGCCCTGGAAAGGCTGGGCGCCACACCTGCCTCAGTGCGTCGCATCGCCGTAGCAAGCTACGAGGCAGAGACCAACCTAGTGATTCACAGTCTCAAAGGCGGCGAGCTTATTGCCGAGATTCATCCCAAGCGGATCAGGATCACCGCGATAGACAGTGGTCCTGGCATTCCTGACGTAGAGAAGGCCATGCAGGCCGGCTATTCTACTGCCCCGGACTGGATCCGTGAGCTAGGCTTTGGGGCGGGGATGGGCTTGAACAACATCCAAGCCTGCACCGACGAGATGCATCTCTATTCGAAGGTCGGTGTCGGCACCCGGCTGGAGGTCATCATAAACCTTTAGCGACGCTGCACGCGTCGCCAGCACTACGGTAGGGAGCCCCATGACAATCGGTGATATCGCAAACAAACTGTCCTTGTCGGTGCAGACAGCGAGCGACAGGCTGCAGACAGAGGTGACAGGCGGATACGCCTCTGACATGTTAAGCCGCGTCATGGCCAAGGCAAGGGAAGGCAACGTGTGGGTTACGCTTCAGTTCCACATGAACATCGTTGCCGTAGCTGCTCTCTTGCAGTTGGCGGCCATTATCGTCACCGAAGGCATGTTGCCCGATGCGGCCACCTTGGACAAGGCCAACAGGGAGGGCGTCCTCATACTCACAACGCCGCACACGACGTTCACCATCGTGGGACAGCTGACGGAGCTGGGGATCCAGGGCATAGAGTAGCGGCAATCGATCGAGCCATTGAAGCAAAAGACCGCACACCTGAGACCCTATCTGGCAGACCTGCACGTGCACACGGTGCTGTCCCCTTGCGCCGAGGTGGAGATGATCCCGCCGCTTATTGTGCGGCGCGCCACGGAGCTGGCGTTGGGTATCATCGCCATTACCGATCATAACTCGGCTGAGAACGTCGCCGCAGTGATGGAGGCGGCCGAGGGACTGGACCTGACGGTGCTGCCAGGTATGGAGGTTCAGACCAGAGAGGAAGTGCACTTGCTCTGTCTGTTCGAAGGACTCGAAGAGGTGTTGGACTGGCAAGAAATGGTGTACACTTGCCTGCCGCCGGAGCCGCATGTCCCCAGCCTGTTTGGGCCTCAGTTCGTGGTGGACACTACGGGTGGCTTTGTGCGCCACCATGACAGGTTATTGGCGACGTCGACGTCCCTTTCCGTCGAGGACGTGGCCCAAGGCGTTCAGGAAAGAAAGGGGCTTTGCATAGCAGCGCACGTGGACCGTCCTTTCTTCAGTCTACTGGCGAACTTGGGCTTTGTACCGCCTGACGTTCCCTTCGCGGTCATGGAGATCACGCGCCACGCCGATGCAGAGGACCTGAGGCGCCAGCATCCGTCGCTCGCGGGTTTCCCGTTTGTCTGCTCCGGTGACGCTCATCGCCTGAGCGAGATCAGCGACAGAACCATATTCACGCTCCATGAGCCGACTGTCAACGAGATCTTCATGGCCCTCAGATGCCAGGAAGGTCGCACAGTCAGGGTAGTGGATGAGTAGCATCAGACATGTTGAGGAGGATATGAAGACGTGACTGAAGAGAAGGTAGACCTCGGTCTTCTAGAACCTATCTTCGGCGAGTTTGCGGCGCAGAAGGGAGCACTGATCCCCGTGCTGCAACGAGCTCAGGGTATCTACGGCTACCTGCCTGCCGACGTGCTGCAGAGTATATCGGAACGGATGGGCGTGCCATTGAGCCAGGTATACGGGGTGACGACCTTCTATTCACAGTTCTACCTGACTCGGCGAGGCCGGCATATTGTCCGTCAGTGCGACGGCACTGCGTGCCACGTACGCGGCGCGGCCAAGATCATCCGCGCCGTTGAGAAGGAATTGGGCATCACGGCAGGCGAAACAACGCCAGACTACAGGGTCACCTACGAGGTCGTGTACTGTCTCGGTTCATGTGGGCTGTCACCGGTCGCCCAGGTTGATGGCGAGGTCATCGGACGACTGGTGCCTGAAAAGATGCTCGAAATCGTGAGAGCCTTGGATTAGTGCTTGAACTATCGCTGCACATCCTCGATGTGCTGGAGAACTCGATAGAAGCTGGCGCGACACGCATCACGTTGAGCATCGAGGAGCAAGTGAAGGAAGATAGGCTGACGATTATGGTCCGTGACAATGGTCCGGGCATGAGCGAGGAAATGGCACAGAAAGCAGTGGACCCTTTCGTTACCACACGCACCACACGGCACGTCGGCTTGGGTCTGCCTCTCTTCGCTGCGGCAGCTGAACGCTGCAACGGGCGCCTGTGGATCGAAGCCAAGCCAGGGGAAGGAACAACCGTGGTGGCCACTTTCCAGAACAGCCACATTGACCGGCCACCGCTAGGCAATCTTCCCGCCACCATAATGGCAGCAGTCCTTTCTGAGCAATTGGTGGACGTGAGCTACAAGCACACCGTTGATGGCCGGACTTTTGAACTGGATACAGCAGAGATCCGCCGGGGACTAGAGCCGGTCCCTCTTTCTGCCCCGCGGGCGAGGCAGTGGCTGGAGTCCAAACTGCAAGAGGGACTGGTAGGGCTGCAGAGGCCCTTCCCGTAGACGGCATGTCCGGTTGTTTCAAAGACGTTGACAGAGGAGGGAATCCCTAATATGTCCAGACTAAAGACCATCGAGGAGCTGAAGAAGCTACGCGAGGAGGCACAGCGGGATATCAGGGTGCGCACCGAGACAGGCACCAAGATCATCGTGGGAATGGGCACCTGTGGGATCGCCGCCGGAGCGCGGGAGACGATGCACGCGATTCTGGAGGAGCTGAAGAAGCGTGAGGTCGAAGCCCACGTGACCACGGTCGGCTGTATCGGCATGTGCGTCAAAGAGCCCTTGGTAGACATTGAGCAGGCAGGAAATCCTCGGGTCACATACAGTAACGTTCACCCAGACATGGTTCCCAGACTCATCGAAGAGCACCTGATCAACGGTAGAGTCGTTGAGGAATGGGTGGTGGGCCGGCTACCCAGCGCCTAACGCCAGAATGAGACACCACAATCACCCAGGAGGATCTGAATGACGGAGCCGTTATATCGAGCCAACCTTCTTGTCTGCGGTGGCACCGGCTGCACCTCGTCCAAGTCGCCGGAGGTCATGGAAGCCTTTGGCAAGGAGCTGAAGCGAAAGGGCTTGGAGAACGAGGTCAAACTGGTGCAGACGGGTTGCCGCGGATTCTGTGCCATGGGGCCTGTGGCGATTATCTACCCTGATGGCATCTTCTACTGCCTGGTGCAGGCTTCGGATGTGGCGGAAATCGTGGAGGAGACACTGCTCAAAGGCAGAGTGGTTCCCCGCCTTGCGTACGAGGAGCCAAGCTCTCACAAGGCTGTCCCCCTGTATCAGGACATCCCCTTCTACAGCAAACAAATGCGCATCACGCTGCGCAACTGCGGCCTGATCAATCCTGAGAGCATCGAAGAGTACATCGCTCGTGACGGCTATGCGGCTCTGAGCAAGGGACTGTCTCAGATGACTCCAGATCAGGTCATCGAGGAGGTCAAGCGTGCCGGCCTGCGCGGACGGGGAGGAGCGGGTTTCCTCACTGGTCTGAAGTGGGAGTTCTGCCGCAAGGCGCGCGCAGAGGACAAACACCTCATCTGCAACGCAGACGAAGGAGATCCTGGTGCGTTCATGGATCGCAGTGTCTTGGAGGGCGATCCACACAGCCTCATTGAAGGGATGATCATCGCCAGCTATGCCATCGGAGCCAAGAAAGGGTACATCTACTGCCGTGCTGAGTACCCACTGGCCATCAAGCGCATCAAGCTGGCTATCCAGCAATGCAAAGGTTATGGACTGCTCGGCGAGGACATCCTGGGAAGTGGGCACAGTTTTGATCTAGTGGTCAAGGAAGGCGCAGGGGCCTTTGTCTGCGGCGAGGAGACGGCCTTGATGGCATCAATCGAGGGGCGCCGCGGCGAGCCCCGTCCCAGGCCGCCCTATCCTGCGGTCTCCGGCCTCTGGCAGCAGCCAAGCAATATCAATAACGTCAAGACCTATGCCAACGTGCCCCAGATCATCCTTCAGGGAGCAGACTGGTTCTCCAGCATAGGAACACAGCGCAGCAAAGGCACTGCCATCTTCGCCCTGACCGGCAAGATAGAGAACACGGGCCTGGTTGAGGTGCCAATGGGCATCACCCTGGGTGAGATCATCTTTGACATCGGAGGTGGGCCTCCCGCAGACAAGAAATTTAAAGCGGTGCAGACCGGTGGCCCTCTGGGTGGCTGCCTGGGGGTCGAAGCTCTGAACGTTGCTGTGGACTTTGACTCGCTCAAGGAGATGGGCGCGGTGATGGGCTCCGGCGGCATGATCGTGGTGGACGAAGATACCTGCATGGTCGAATTCGCCAAGTTCTTCCTCGAGTTCGCCACCGCAGAATCCTGCGGCAAGTGCGTTCCGTGCCGCATTGGTGGCAAGCGTCTGCTCGAGGTGCTGACGCGCATCACAGAAGGGAAGGGCACTCCGGCGGATCTCGACGTGATCGCAGGGATCGCAAATGGCATGGAGGCAGGAGCACTGTGTGCCCTGGGCCAACTGACGCCTGGTCCGGTCAAGGCGGCCCTGCGCTACTTCCGCGATGAGTTTGAGGCGCACATCCTTGACAAGTGCTGTCCTGCCGGCGTGTGCCCTGACTTGGTAAGGGCACCGTGCACGAATTCCTGCCCCGCCGGTGTTGACGTGCCAAGCTACGTAGCGCTCATCAGCCAGGGCAACTACGCGGAAGCGCTCGACGTGCATCGGGACCGGAACCCGTTCGCTTTGGTCTGCGGACGGATCTGCCCGGCGTTCTGCGAAAGACGTTGCCGGCGTGGCGAGCTGGATGAACCCGTCGCCATTCGCCAGCTCAAGCGCTTCATGGCCGACCAGCAGATCAAGAACCCTTGGACGCCCCAGCGCGCCGAAGCAACGAAAGGTGAGAGAGTAGCGATCATCGGTGCGGGGCCAGCGGGCCTGACAGCGGCACTGCACCTGGCGCAGTGGGGCTACCCTGTCACTGTCTACGAAGCAGCGCCAGTCGCTGGTGGCTGGATGGCGTTGGGCATTCCGGAGTACAGGTTGCCGCGCGATGTCCTGAATGAGGAGATTGAGAACATCAAGCGGTCAGGTGCAGAAATCGTACTGAACACGGCGCTGGGCAGGGACTTTACCCTGGATGAGCTGTTCGAGAAGATGGACTACAAGGCGGTGGTGCTAGCCATCGGCGCCCACAGCAGCCGCCGGCTGAGCGTACCTGGCGAAGACCTCGACGGCGTGATGCACGCTACCCAATTCCTCAAAGACGTATCCCTGGGCAAACCAGCCCCTATCAAGGGTAAGCGCGTGGCAGTTATCGGCGGGGGCAACTCGGCGATTGATTCAGCGCGAGTAGCCCTGCGCCTGGGGGCTTCGGACGTTACCTTGGTATACCGCCGCACACGGAACGACATGCCCGCGCAGGCTGCTGAGGTCGAGGAAGCTGAAGAGGAAGGTGTTCACTTCCAGTTCCTAGCTACTCCCGTCGCCGTGCTTGGGGACGACCAGGTCACCGCACTGAAGATACAGCCGCAAGAGCTGGGCGAGTTCGATAGAAGCGGTAGACGTCGGCCACAGCCTATCGCAGGGGCGGAGTACGGGATAGAGGTGGACGTGGTCATCGTTGCGATTGGCCAGATGCCCGACCTGTCCCCACTGAACGGCGATTGTCCGGAAGCCCATCGCGACCAGACTTTCAAAGTGAGCAGGAAGCTACAGACCTCACGGCCAGGTGTCTTTGCTGCAGGCGATGCAGTGCTCGGCCCGTCGACGGTGATCGAAGCTGTGGCCCAGGGCAACAAGGTAGCTCAGGCAGTGGACGCGTATCTGAGGGACGGAAACCCTGAATCCAAAGAGGATTGGCTGGCGTATCGTACGGTCGAGCTCACCTACGACATGGAGAAGTACGCGGAGGCCAAGCGCCTCAGCATGCCGGCAAAGCCGCCGGATGTACGGATCAAGGACTTTGCAGAGGTCGAGCTAGGCTTTGCTGAGCAGGCAGCTTGTGAAGAAGCGAAGCGATGCTTGCGTTGTGACATCGAGGAGTTCTAGCTCCTTTCGGAGACGGTCGCACTCTTGAGCCTGCGCCTCGCAGGCATCTTGTGGTGGAATCAGTCCGATGGTCCGGACGCCGTAATGAACCCCGGCGAGCCCCCAGCTGTGAGCTGACTGCTGGAGCGAGCAGAATGCCGCCGATGAATCAGCAAGCGGCATGATGAGCACATAGCTGACCAGCCCACACAAGTGATGGTGATGAGATGACATGGTATATACAGCCACTTGCAGTCGCTGACAATGAGACAGAATGAGAGGAGGAGAAGCGAATCATGACGGTTGTCAACCTCAAGATGAACGACCAGCAGGTCAGCGCGCCGTCCGGCGTCACTGTTCTGGAAGCCGCGCGGCTTGCAGGCATTGACATCCCCACACTGTGTGACCATCCGGCATTGACCCCAATCGGGTCTTGTCGGATGTGCCTCGTGGAGATCAAGGGACAGCGTGGTCTGCAGCCAGCGTGCACATTCCCCATTTCCGAGGGTATGGAGGTGCAGACAGAGTCATCCAGGGTAAAGGAAGCGCGCAGATTTGTCCTGGAACTGCTGTTTTCCGAGCGTAACCACTTCTGTATGTACTGCGAGATGACGGGGGACTGCGAACTGCAATCGCTGGGCTACCGCTATGGCATCGACCACTGGGTGTACCCCACGTACACAAAGCGGTTTCCAGTTGACGCTACGCGGCAATACTTTATCATGGATCACAACCGCTGCATTCTGTGCAGACGTTGTATCCGCGCTTGCAGTGAGCTCGCGGCCAATCACACTCTGGGCATGCGCCAGCGCGGTTCGGACTCGATGATCCATGCCGACATGGACGTTCCATTCGGGGAATCGTCCTGCGTGTCCTGCGGCACATGTCTGCAGGTATGCCCCACCGGTGCTCTCGTCGACAGGCGCAGCGCCTTCATGGGACGGGACATTGAGACGGAGCACGTCAAGAGCGTGTGCAGCCGGTGCAGTCTAGGATGCGGGACAGAGGTCGTCGTACGGGCGGGCAATGTGCTGCGCATTGAGGGGGATTGGGATGCGCAATTCAACGCGGGCGTTCTTTGCCAGGCGGGGCGCTTTGATCCTCTCTACGATGAGCGGAAGCGCATCACCAGTCCCGTCGTGCGAAACAAAGGCAAGGCCGCCCAGACAGAGTGGGATGTAGCGTTGGAGGCCGTCGCCAAGCGCATCGGGGGCACCGCCGGTGCGGAACTCGGCGTGCTGGCAACCAGCAACGCCACCAACGAGGCTCTGTACCTGCTGGCTCAGCTGTTCGGCAGGGAGTTGAAGGCGACCAACATGGGCATGCTCAACGGCGTCACACCCAAGGTGACGGAGAACTCAAAGTCCTCCCTTGCGGACGTCGCCAACAGTGACCTGATCCTGGTAGTCGGCGCGAATCCCGTGCAGGACCAGCCGGTCGCTGCATTTCTCGTGAAGCGTGCCCTTGACAACGGTGGGCGGCTCGTAGTGGTGGATGATGGAGATAACGGACTAGCTCCGCTGGCCTCCATGAACCTGAGACTGTCCGACATTGACCAGGGGATCGAGATAGCCAAACGTGCAGACTCG
>JBFEPU010000007.1:0-21698 GCA_041549915.1 Anaerolineae bacterium
ACAGCACGTAAGAGACCGATGCACCCTGGCGCACCAGTCTGGCAGTAGTTCCTCCACTCTGGATTTCGGCGTCGTCAGATGCGCCATGATGACCATGACGCTTGGGGCGGACAAGAGCATATCAGTTGACATGATCCTCCATCCTTGTCTCTACTTCTGGTTCCCGAATGGCCGCGCCAAGATGTTCCAGCCGGAGTCAGCGCCTGAAGACTTGTTCATGCACGTTCCGTGGATACCTGCCGCGTGCCAAGCAGCGATCCACAACATCTGACAATACTCCCATCCATCATGGAGCTCCGTCAGCCCCCTGCGCTGTCCGCTTCTGGCCTCTGGATACAGGCAACTCCGGGCGCGCCTACTCTCGACGCAACACAACCTGCACCGCGTCGGCGTTGAGCAAGGCGTCGCGCAAGTCCGCACTATCGAAGTATCACCACAAATCCCTTTTTTCCTCCGGGAAAGCAGATTCCTCGCAACGTCACTCCAGGCACCCGTGAGGTGGTTTCGTGAAGGTCGCTCAGCAGGTCATCCGACTCCTCTCCATCTTTGATGCGATACTCGAGATGCTTCAGGATGAGCATTGATACAGCCCTCAACCATTTCAGAGAACAGTGAGAAGTCTTGTTGCTGTCAGACCATACACTCCTTGTGGGACAGTCCCACTTCCAACAGACAGCTTGCCTTGTGCATGGCGAGAGACGGCCTGCTCCGGGCACTGACCCACGGAAGGCATGGCGGTTCATCGTGCAGCGACGACGCGCCTCAGCGCTTCAAGCTCCTCTTTCCAGGCTCTATCGAAGAACTGCTTGGCTTCTTGCCACTCAGGAGAACTCCTCCAACCGGAATGGATCACATGGACCTCGCTGCAGGCTTCCGAGCCCTCGCCGCAATCCGCAAAGACAACTGCGACATGCGTCAGCGGATCGGCGTTGTTCATAAAGTCCTTGAACATCACGGGTCCCTTCCAGTCAAAGGCGAGGAGCTTGTCCGGGGCAATGGCAGTCACCTTGCAGCCAATCGTGCTGTCGTTCTCCTTGTCGTCTGGATTCCAGAACAGCTCGTACTTTCCGCCTACCCACGGCTCCACCTCGGCTAGCGGCGGGAACCAGGACTCGAGGAGCTCGTTGTCTGTGAACATCTCGAATGCACGCTGTGCGGTGCACTCGAGCCGAACTGAGTTGTGAAGCACGTTGCTCATGATCTACCTCCTTGAAGGCTGGCGACACTCAGAGCTGGGGTGGTCCAGCCCCGAGGCCGCCAGCGCGTCTCTCTGCACCAGGCGTGGGTGCCTGGCGCGCTTGCTGCCTGACCTTCATGCCGAGCAAAGCCCGCAGCCGTCCTACGCGCCTTATCAACAGTTCATACAGACCGAGGGTGACCCCGAACGAACTCAGCACGACGGTCAGCAGCTTTGCCAGGATGCTGGCATCCCGCTGCACGACGAAATAGGCGATGGCGATGATCACCGGCTGATGGAATAGGAAGAAGGGCACGATCGCTTCCTGACCATAGTCGAGCCACCTGTTGCGGGAGTTCAGGAAGCGCATGGCAACGTACAATGCAACGATGCTCCAGGTCCAGCTGCTCACGCCCCACGCAGCCCAGAAGGCATAGAACCATGGCGATCCGGACGTACTCATCAAGTCTGGCTCAGCCACAAACATCGCCAAACCGGCCAGAAAGCCGACGATTGCCAAGGGCAGTGCAACCGACCAATCCCGCTGGACGGCTTGCGTGAAGCGCTCGTCGGTGTACAAGACATACCCAAAGATGAAAAAGACCAACATGTAGACGAAATCTGCCCAGTCATGCTCAATGGGATACAGTGGCTGCAACAGGAATCGCACCAGGACGAGCGGCACGACAAACACAAGGATGCCGCCTCGTCTGCCACAAAGCCTCGCAAGCCAGGAAAGCAGCCGCTTCCCACGCTCTCGCTTCAGCCAGAGGAACAGCGGCAGCGCAAGCACGGAGAAAGCAAACAGAAAACCTAGAAACCAAAGGTGGTAGCCGAAGGGCGCGCCAAATACCCTGGGCCCCAAGCCAACCCCGAAGCTTGCGAAGAACTCCCGGAGAGTGCCCACAAACAAACCTGTCTGTGTCACATGCTTCCACTGCAAGAAGAGCTGCATGGGCGACAGAAGGACGGCTCCGACGACGAAGGGGATCAGCAGCCTCCTGAAGCGCTCATTGACGTACTGCCGTGCCGTGCGTCGCCGCAGAGCAAACGAGCTGCTGGCCCCTGAGATGAGAAAGAACAGGGGCATGCCCCATGGAACGAAGAAAGCCAGCAGAAGGCTTACCAACATGCTCTGTTCCGCGTTCTTAATCTCCCAGTCGAACACATCGAAGGGGTGCACGGCATGGAACAGAAAGACGCCTAGAATTGCCAGAACGCGCAACCAGTCAACATACGACAGGCGTTGCGACCTGGTGGATTGGTAGCCCTCCTGCACTGTCATTCCTCCCCTTCGTCGTGAAGACTGCGGATGTGGTCCAAACAGCCGGCTCGAAAAGCGCCCCGGGCCAGCAGCGCCTCCCGTGCGCGGCGGTCGCTATCGGCAGGAAGTCTGACATCACTCATTGCGTTTCCGTCCCTCCCAAGCTAGGCTGCTACCATGTCGAATGCAACCACGATGGCGACAACGACCCGGTGGCGCTCACGGTGGCCCCGTGCGTGCCATGCCCGGAACGACCCTGCTCCAACGTCAGCGCCTGTTTGACCTTTGCTGCACCTCCCTCATATCCCGCATTCTGCCTCATCCGCGGGGATGGCCTCCTACACCTTGCCGAGCAGCCATCATCCCCCGGGCAGCAACTGCCGGACCAAGTCGAGCAGCACCGTCCGTACGATCCCGACCCCGGCAGGGAGGAACGTGGATACCAGCAAGCTGCGCCTGATCTCGGCGGTGTACGGCCACTCGGGCACCATCTTCACCCGTTCCTCGTAGGCCAGCCAGGTTGCGATGACATCGGGGAGGCGACCCAAATCCTCTGCTCCGCCTCTCGCAGCAGCCTGTCCCAATGCTTGGGACGCCGCAGTTAGACCGGCCGTGACTCGATTCAGTTCCCGCTTTTTGGCCTGCAGCATAATGTCGTGGGTGCTCTTCATGTTGAGGAAGAACACCAGCACTGGCGCCAGGGTGAGTGTGCCGAATATCAGGATGGACTCGATGCTTGGAGCAAGCCGGGGGGTGAAAAGCAGCCCCAACGTGATGCCGCCGACGTAGGACAGGGCGATGCCCAGGCTCCAGCGGCCGACCGGTTCGAGCGAATCCAGCGTAAAAACGCTGATCTCCCGGGGGCGAGCCTCCAACTCAGTGAAGAGCCTGGTGCCGGCCAGCGAAGAGCAGGTGAACCAGCCTGCCAAACCCTACTTCAGCCCCATGGAAAGCAGCCCATACAGCGTTAGCCAGAAAGAGCCGTAGGGCCAGGGCCGCTCGAGAAGCAATCCAGCCACTGCACCGATGCCGACCGCCAGCCATTGTCTGCGCCGGCTGAAGATGGACGTCTTGGCCACCACTGAAGCAAAGTCATCATCCTGCATGCAACAGGATCGCAAAGCCTCGCTGGCAGCATCGCACAATCGCACAAGACCCGGCACAATCAGCAACGTGTACATGATGATCACCGGGTCCCCCACGGCCAGCCGCCAGAGGTCGGCACCGAACGGGTCAGCCAGGACATCATCCAGGTAGGCAGCGCCAACCAGGAGCGCAATCAACACGAGGCCCACAGCAGCAGCTACCTGGGCCCACGACAGCCCCGTGCGCTGTACTCATCTCTCAGGCAGGGTCGGCGGCGTGACGATGCTCGTAGTTGTTGTGCTCAAACGGCCCTCCCCGGTCCAAGAATGGCAGTGGTGCCAGCCTGCCCTGCGCTGACAAGCGGGGCGTGCAGCCATCTGACGCTTCCCTGGCGCCTCCGCCTCCTGTTGCGCCCGATGAGGTCTCTTCCGCTGCTAGGGCGATGGACGCCTCTTTGGCAAGAACCGCCAACCCGAGCAGGTTCCAGTAGAGCAAGCAGATGATTCTGAACTGTGTTGCGTGCCGCCCCTTGGTGCAGCACGCAACACATACTGTTCAGCGGACTAGGCCAGGTCCCATCCGCGCTTCATGCAGACACACTCTCGCACAGCCTAGCCGAAGAGCCCGCTCCATACAAAGGCCCGGAATCCCAGCACCCCGATGACAATTCCGCCAATGACCAGATTGATGATTGCCCAGGCGAGCCAGGCCAGGAGAACGGTGGCGATGGTCTGCACTGAATCCAGGTCCAATGCCTCTCTCATGGCAATGAATGAGGCGGCTACACCCAGCAGCGTCGCCGCCACCCCCAGCGGGGCCGCCAGGCAGCTCAAGGCAACCGATAGCACGCGCAGCACGCCGAGGACTCCAACGGCCTGCCAGACGTATGCCAGACCGAGGGTGCGAACCAATTCGTCAAAGGTGACATCAGCGTTGAAGACGGTGCGTGCGACCCAGTTGGCGACGAAAGCGAGCACCCAGAAACCGATGACAGCAAAGGCCGTTCCCACGATCGTGGCGCCCAGCCAGTCGACTAGGCTACTGCCGGTGAAAGGGTACACACGAAAGGCCTGCGGCAGCTCCTCGACGGCGACCTGGGGCGCTTTGGATCCGAGCTGATTGAGGAATGCGACCACCATCACGAGCAGCCAGGCCGTGCGGGTGAATGTGGTATCCTGCTCGACCTCGGCATATACTTCCTGGCGAAACATGAACGCACCAATGATACGATCTGTGAGCATGACTTGACCTCCTTCAGACTGGATTGCGATCAACACGTGCCGACCGAAAACCAACGTCTCTTTCTCCTACACCATCCCGGCCTCCTTCCTCGTTCTTGACCGTGACGCGGCGAGTGCTGCCCTCATGCACCAACCCCTTTGGCCGCGACTTGGTCACCGTCAACTCTGAGCGCCTCTGCTGGTGTCGGCGCTCCTCACGAAGCAAGGGAATCACGTCTCCCGGATCTCCGGGGACCTGTCACAGCGCCATCAGGAAAAGCTTGGCCAGCATCAGGATGACCTGCACCCAACCCATCGTCACCATTCTACCCTGGACCTTCACCAGTTCTGGCGGAGGTCCTGGAGGTGGGCCTGCACTGGCCGAGCCCCCGGGCTCCATAGCCGCGGGCGGAGGACCGAAAGAGGCGAGCTTCCGCCCCAGGACGCTGCTGATGTAGGCCCCGTTGGCCAGCATCACCAACACCAAGATGATCTTGGCCAGAATGATGTTGCCGAAGCGGGTGTTGAACAGTGCAGAGAAGCCCATCAGTCTGTTGGTGAGGAACATCCCCGACAAGGCCACCACGGCGACGGCGATCATGGTCAGGGACCCGAAGCGCTGCAGGAACGCTTTCGTGAACTTTCCCCTCTCAGCCGGGCCTAGCGCGGTAAGGCTGGGGGTGATTGCGAGGGCGTACACGAAGACGCCCCCTGCCCAATAGGCCATAGCTACCAAATGCAAGAACCGAATCACTGTATACATTGCGTTGCTCCTTTCGATTGTGTTGTGCCAGGACTTGTAGCCAGCTCTGCGCGATCAGCTGACACTGCTACTGCCTCCATCCTTCCGTGACCACCTGCCAGCCTGCACACTTTGAGCGCCCCGCCGGGCATGCCCACCGTTGCCCGGCCACTCACCCGTCTTGGCCACCTGATCCGTCTGGCTTCACCCTTCTGAAGGCCAGCAAGGGCGAGGGCGAGAAACCCAATCGAAAGCAGGGTCACATGGATATCGAGGCCGGCCTCGCCCAGAAAGTCCAACATGATGCTGGCCAAGGACATCGCCAGAGCGATTCCCTGCGGAATCAGATCAATCATCGCCTCGGGTTTCAGGACTTAACTCCTCCCTGTCTGTTCTGTACTTGTCCCGCGGAGGCTCTTCCGCGGGCTCACTCCTCACATGGTTCAGCCGTTGAGCCTTCCTGTCCAGAGTCAAGGGGGAACCGTGGGTCAAGTGCACCTCAAGTTGCCGGCGAGCTACCATTGGTACCTGCAAGCAGCCCAGCCAGGGTGGGTATGAGTTCGGCTTGCATCGCTCGCTTCGACACGTAGGCGCTCGCCCCTGCAGCTGCCGCCTCGGCGCGATGGGCGTCGTCATCGTGGATGGAGAGCACCACGCACTGTGCAGATGGCTGGACAGCCTTGATCTGTCGGATAGCCTCAATTCCACTCATCCCAGGCAGCTTGATGTCCACGACCACCAGGCACGGCGACTCTCTTCGAGCCATCTGGACGCCCTCCTCTCCGCTGGCAGCCTGAATCACGCTGCGCTGCGGAAACTCCAGCTCCAGCCAGCGTCGCAGCGACTGGCGCACAGCCTGGTGATCCTCGACGATTAGGATGGGTTTGGTCATGCGACACCCTTTCTGCTGGAACACGCCATGAAGCGGCTCAGCGTCACAGTGGTGCCCTCATTCTGTCATGCAGTGCAGCCCTTGCCCATCACGAAGGCTCAACAACTGATGTGGGGAGAACTTGACAAACGCGGCCCTCTCCCCTTGCGTGACGAGTTGGCGGTGCCGTACCCTGGGCTTCCGGGAGTCTTTTCCTGGTGACAAGGGCCGTGAACTGACGGTCAGCAGATGCCAGTGGAAGAGCACCCTGCAATCTCGCGAGCGCGCTAGTACCGCCCTGGCTTCCTCGCCCCGATTCAGTCTTGCCAGCAGCCCGGCGTAGTTCACCAGCGTGTCTGCTTCCGGCAGTGGGTCGGGATGTTTTGCGTAGATGGCAAGTGCCTCTTTGTAACGATCCTCAGCTTCCGCCGATTCGCCATAAGAATCATGTATATCGGCATGGAAAGCAAGTATCCCTGCCTGCCTCCTTGGTGGGACCCGCGCCGTTTCCCGGTCAACGCTGCGCAGGTAAGCTTCTGAAGCATTCAGATGCTGTCTCGCCAGCTCCATGTTGCCACGGGATTGCTCCAAGACAGCCAGGTTCAATTCCACCTGAGCCTGAGCCTGCCCCACCAACTCCGCCGCCGCCTCGAACTGGAGTCTAGCCCTGTTGTATGCTTCCTCCGCCTGGTCGAGCGCACCCTCCTGGCGATAGGTATACCCCATGTTCAATTCGATCGTTCCCAGCAGAAGGGATGTGGCTATCAAGACAGATGTCTTCGGCGGCGCCACCTGCTGCGCAGAAACAGAGGGAAGGTCACAACCACAACCCCGGCCAGCACCGCGCTCAAAACTGCCGTGCCCACTGAAATGGTTGAATAGATCCCGAACAGACTGTTCAGACCGGATAGTGCTGATGCGACAACTGGCGTGGCCGCTATCAAGAGAAGCAGGATACGTTCGTTTCTCGCCTTCATCGAATACTCCTACACGGTGAACTGCATAGGGATTGGGTGGCGACGGAAACCGCAAGCCTGGGATTGGGCAGACCTTCTGCAGTCAGGGATTACTCCATCGGTTCGAGCGAAGGTCGTTCACCTATCGCGCAACGAAGAAGGTTCGCTTGCGGACACCGCCCGAGTATTTGTCTTCGAGTTGATCCCACCTCTCAATAATCGTGGTCTGTTGACATTGCGGACCGGTTTTCTCCACCTGATGAAGGTCTTTGATATGCACCCATTCCTGCTGAACTTCTGGATGTGTGGCGAAATATCGTCTGATCTCATCGACTACCGGGGTAACTGATCCATGTCGGTCGAACAGGACTTGAGCCTCGGAAAACATGTGCAGTAGATACGGGACGGTTTTCGCGTTCTCAATGAGGTTCTCCAGGGTGGCGTAGAAATACTGTACCTCGATCCCAGACACATAGTAGTTGACCAGGCCTGAGGCCGGCTTGTGGTGGTCGTAGATGAAGATCAGGTCGATGTCAGACTTCCACTTGTGAGTTTTCGAGGCAACGCTGCCGAAGAGGAGAACTCCGATCACGCTTTCATCTTCTATCGCCTGGTTGACGACGGTTTGCAGTATGTCTTCCTGTAGAGGGCCTTGTCCAGTGAGCCTTCTGGCCTGCTGCTTGAACCACAGAAGGGCTGGATGATCTGCAATTGTTGGCTTCTCATCCCTGATTTCGGATCTCATTGCTTCCATTGGATATCTCCTCTGACCTGTTCTTGACCTCCAGCACGTATCGGCTGGGTGGCGAGAAACGATATCGCATCTCGAACCCACCTGCCGGCGTGTAGCTTGCCGCCTGCCCCAAGGCATGTGTGCAATCTGCAGAGGATTGCTGCTTCCCGGACCCTGCCTATCCTGTACCGACGGTATGTGTGGCGCCGTGAGCCAAACAGCAGGGCCCGTCCGCCTCTGTCCCACCCAGCCGGCGCGGCGCATTGTTGCACCGGCGCCCATATCATGTCATATACGGCGACGTTTTTCTGTCGGGCAAGCTTGACAGTTGCGGTCGGGAAACCTTGACACTTCAGGCTCCGTTGCACGGCGCAGGAGACGGGGCGGAGATCCTGGCGGATGCAGCAGAGGACCGCGAGCGGGCTTGCGACCAAGGAGGTCACCGCCTGCAACTATTGTATCAGGCGGCTGCTGTGGGTGTCGACGGAGTTGGGGCAAAAAGAGGGGATGTCGCCGATCCTCTGCTCGATCGGCCTGCGAGCACAAGCTGTCACAGTTCTCGCCAACGCGGGCTCAGCACTACGGTGTCGGGCCGCCGCCGCACATAGTCGTCAACGAGCTTGGCTCCTGTCTCCTGGCCATCCTATCCATCTGGGTGTGCTCCTGACATACTCCCGATATGGATCGCCGTACTTCCGGATACAGTATTCCTCTTCGATGCGTGCAACTGAATTGACTATGATCACGATGGAAATCATCAGCAGGAGAAACGCCCAGGACATCGAGGCCATGCCGGTGCCGACGAGTCTGAGTATGTTCGAGAGGTAGATGGGATGTCTCGAGAACTGATAGATGCCATGGGTGACAGGTTCATCCAGCGGCGCCTCTCGGAAGTCTCGCAGCGCAATCAGCAGAACGCCATGACCCATCGCCCAGAGTGCCACGCCGATTGAAAACCATGGAGACCCTGGCTCCAATGGCAGGAAGACGGAATAGGCAAATGCTGGAAGAAGCAGCAAGATGATGATCCCATTCCACCGTGCAGCCTCTGTATCTGAGGGTAGATCGAGTCTCTTTCGGTCCTGGTCGAACCACACACTTACGATCAGCGGTTGGAGGAGAAAAGAACTCATGAGGAGCCAAGTATTCAAGAATCCCACTTCAGGTGCAGGAAACAACTCCATGACGTGAATCCCTTCCGAACTGCGAAAGCGATGGGCGCTGGAATGCACAACAATCACAACACGGAGCCGCAGTAGTGCGCCTTGGCGAGCTATTGGGCAACGCACTCGGCCCATGAATGGATGAAATCAGATGCAGGGCGACCTGCTCCTTGACAGCTGGCGAATGCGTCATCGCCTCTGACAGCTCTACAGGTTCAGCAACCTCCAGCCGTGGATCCAAGCCCGCCCTCTCGCGGCTGACCTCAGGCACTCCCCTGATACATGAAAGAGAGCCGCCCTGTGCAGCCAGACGGCGTGGTCACCGGGCGAGGCGAAGGCCCACTCCATGACACCGTGGTGTGGGCGAACGCGTGTCCTGGCCCGCGCAATCAGACATCTCCGCCTTAGCTCTGCTCTCCGCGTCCTCGGTAGTCGGCAATGGCCTGCCGCAAAGCCTCCACCGCAACAATGGAATCCGCTTTGGCTTCAGGGACCCCGCCCAATGCCTCTATGACCAGCACCTGTGTGATGCCCTCGGCCTCCTCCAGCGTCTTGTTCTCGGCCATGAAGCAGGTCATGCTGCTGGCCGCGATCGCCACTGGGCAACCCAGCGTCTTGTGCGTGATCTCAACGATTCGATCATCGTCGACTCTGATCCACACATAGGCCATGTCCTCTGGACAGCGGGCACCTCCGCTGGCTTTGCCGAAACCATCAGCATTCTCGATGGTTCCCACATTTCGCGGATTGACAAAGTGCTCCGCAACGTCCCGACTGTACATGACTGCCACCTCCCCTCTATACCAGTCTATGCCGCACAATGTCCTCAAGCACGGCGAGGAAACGATCGACTTCTTCGCTGGAGTTGTAGATATAGAGGCTTGCCCGCACCGTACCTTCCACCCCCAGACGATCAGCCAGAGGGTAAGCACAGTGCCCGCCAGCCCGCACAGCGATTCCCTCGTCATCAAGCAGCTCGGCCACCAGATAGGAATCGAATTGTCTCACCGCGAAAGCCACTACCCCGCTCCGGACGTCAAGATCAAGCGGCCCATACACACGTATCCCTTCGATGTTATCCAAGCCCTCCAAGAGCCGAGCGGTCAGCTCTCTCTCATGAGCGCGAACCTGTTCCATCCCAATCCGCTCAAGGTAGTCGACAGCCCCTTCCAGATGTTGCCCGCTCCTCAAGTCCGTCGCGCCGCCAAAGGCAATGCCGCCACAGACGTTCGCTGTGCCGGCTTCAAACTTCCAGGGCAGCTTGTTCCAGGTAGCTCCCTCCAGGCTCAAATCCGCTATCATCTCCCCACCGTACAAGAACGGCACCATCTCTTCCAGCAGCTCTCGTCGTCCATAGAGCGCTCCAATGCCCATCGGGGCTAGCATCTTGTGTCCGGAGAAGGCAAAGAAATCACAGTCCATCTGCTTGACGTCCACCGGCAGGTGCGGCGCCGACTGCGCTCCATCAACGAGGAACAGCGCCCCAGCCTGGTGGGCAAGCCGACCAATCTCCTCTACCGGATTGATGGTGCCCAGCACATTGGAAACGTGGGTGCAGCACACGAGCCTGGTCCGTTCGTTGATCGTCTCCCGAAACCCCTCTATGTCAAGCATCCCATCATCTCGGATGCCGACCACCCTGAGGGTCACGTCTCCTCTTTCGCGCACCATCTGCCATGGAACGAGGTCCGAGTGGTGCTCCATCACCGTCACGACCACTTCGTCGCCAGGCCGCAGCTGCCGACCGCTCTGCCCGGCCAGCAGCGAGTAGGCAACTAGGTTGATCGCTTCCGTGCTATTGCGCACAAAGATGATCTCCCGCTCGTCGCCGGCGCCGACAAAACGAGCCACGTTGCGATGAGCCTGTTCGTACAGCTCCGTCGCCTCCTGCCCCAGCCGATGAGGTGAGCGATGAACGTTGGCGTTGTAGGTGCGGTAGAATTCTTGGATGGTGCTCAGGACCTGACGCGGTTTTTGCGTCGTCGCGGCGTTGTCAAAGTAGACGAGGGGCTTGCCCGCAATCTTCCGCTCCAGGATAGGAAAGTCAGCTCGTATGCGCTGCACGTCCATACGGCACCTCCCGATGTCTTACTGAACAGTGTCTGTCCTGCAGGATGCCTCAGTCGCTATGACCCGATGTACCTGGAATACAACGACCGCGCTACGTTCTCATCCGTCGTGCCTTTGACGATGGTTCGCCCATCGCGAAAGACCGTCAGCTCGTAGGCATCCACACGGAAGCGCAGCATGTACTCATTGAAAGCGGTCTCTCCAATCGCGTTGAGGCGCTTCGCAAGCTCAGGAAATGAGACCCTGGACTCGCCACGCACGCTGACTTGCACCGCGTTCCGCCCGCAGAGACTGGTCAAATAGGTGCCAGTCTTCGCCTGCAGATACTCAAACTGACCCTCGTCGCACGCCGGACAGGGCGCCTGGCGCCTGCCTAGCTCCATGCCCTCGAAGGTTGCCGTCCAGGCATCCACGTAGATGAATTGACCGTGCAGCTCCTCTTCCTTCCCCATGAGCAGCTTGAGTCCCTCCGTTACTTCAAGAGAGGCCACGATGTTGACGGCCGGACCCAACACGCCCACCGTATCACAGGTGGGCGTGCTACCAGGAGAGGGCATACCTGTTATCACGCAGCGGAAGCAAGCCGTACGGTGAGGGATGACTGCCATGGTCATTCCATACGTAGAGACCACTGCACCGTAGATCCAGGGAGTGCCAAGCTTGACACAAGCGTCGTTGATCAGGAAACGGGTCTCAAAGTTGTCAGTGGCGTCCAGGACAAGGTCCACATCCCCAATGATCTGTTCCACGTTGCCAGGGTTCACGTCGACGACCAGCGGATCGATCTGCACGTCGGAATTGACCCGCCGCAGCTTCTCTGCTGCGGCGATTGCCTTGGGCAGCCCTCGTGCGATGTCCTCCTCATCGAAGAGGATCTGACGCTGCAGGTTGCTCAATTCGATATAGTCGCGGTCTACAATCTTGACGCGACCCACGCCAGCTCTCACCACAGTGCTGGCGATGACGGTGCCAAGCGCACCGCAGCCGATGATGGCCACCGCGGACGACAGAAGCCTTTCCTGTCCCTCCTGGCCGATCTGGGCAAGCAGGATGTGTCTCGAGTAGCGTTCTGGTGTCTGCATCACCTCTTAGCCTACACGGAACAGCAGAATAGTCAAGTGCAATTCCAGGCGATCCAGGTCCAGGCGGGCAGAGTGCTTGCCCTCATTCCGACGGCCCAGTAGAGGCTCCCCAAGTGAACGCCCCGAGCCGCTCGTCTTCATACCCTTTGCGCTTCGCAGCAACCTCCCAGTCGAAGGTGGCGTTCGAATTACCTCCCCTGAGCTCTCTGACAGTGAAGCTTGTCGCGGTCTTTTCCGCAATGAACACGCCGTTGCAGTCGGCTGTCAGCGTAACCTGCACCAATAAAGGATGCCTTTCACTGACGGTGACGGTTTGCAGATAGACGTCGTCGAGTTCAATAGTCACCTCACCGCGCACCAGCTGTCCCTGCCCACGCTCGAAGAAGTAGACCTCCGTCGATTCATCAGTGTACAGCTTGCGCGGACCATACCCGCGTGTGGGCACGACTGCGTGCTTCGTGCCCCCTGCGTGGAGGTCGCCTCGAGAGGTAACAGACTCGTAGGTGGCGTTGCCGTCGGAATCGACACCGGAAGTGGTGGCCCCCGTATCATTCAGGGTGTGAACGCTTCTGGCGTAGATTTCGCCGTCCTGGTCTATCCTCACCTTGCCGCCAGCGACTACCAGTCCATCCTCAATGGACAGAACTCCTTGGACGGCAACGTCACCCTCGAAGAGACCGGCCAGCCCATTCACACTCGCAGCATTCACTCCAACACCATCAATGCTGGCGAAGCTACCGCCGTCTCCGTCAACGCTCTGGCCGGTCACCCCGTTTCCGTCCAGGCTGCTGCCATAGACGCCATCTCCGCTGTTGCTCATGCCAAAAGCACCAGGTCCGCTGGTGCTTCTGCCTGCGATTCCAGCCGCCTCACTGTTGGAGAGGTCGCGGGCAAGGTTCGCAACGCTTCCATCAGCGATTCCCCCGCCATGAATGCCGATGATGGCAGGACCACCCATGTTTACAGAGCTGAGAACAGCGGTTGGGCTCGTGTCACTGATGACTGTCCCTGGCCGTAAGCTCAGTGCATAGGGCACGGGGAGGATCTGCTGCCTCGGTAGCTCTTCCCCAGCCACGGCCACCTCAAGCCAGAGCTCCTGGCCATCGAACAGGGAGTGGTCAGCGGACAGTGCAATGCTGAAGAGGCCACCATCCACCACCACATCCAGCAATCCACTATCCCAGAGCAAGGTACCCTCTGCACGCTCGCCGTACAGCTGGAAACGCATCGAGTAGGTGCCGTCGAGCGGGTTGCCACTCCGATCGGTAAGACTGCCCTGGTAGCTGAACCTGCTGGCCACAGCTCCAGCGCCGGCGCCGCCCGCTGTCGTCTTTCCTCCCAGGTTTGATCTCTGCTGTGATGGGTCGGCCATCACGCCGACCCCTGTCCAGAACAGTACCACTAGAGCCACGACGGCCAAAGCGAGCGCAGTTGTTCGACCTTTCATTGTGGTGCCTCCTGCTTCTTCACCTTGCCCCGGAGGCGCTGGACAGTCGTGTCCTCTTCCGCTTCGCGCCACATCGGGTTTCTGTGAGTCCAAGCGCTCTCCATCGAAGTTACCGCACAGTCTCGGTATAGGACGATTCGGGGGCGCCCTTCTACTGGCCCAGCAAGAGCACCCAGATCAGTCCGCTACCCTCCGCCAGAGGCTCCAACGCGTGCCCCACAAGAGCGGCTGTTGGCGCTGCCGAGCTGAGCTTCTGCGCACCGCTGGCATTCTTCCCGGGCCCCAGTGCATCGCCGACTTGGATTGCGCTTGACGACGCGTCAACCCGCATGCGCACCAGCCCTTGAACCACCACGAACAGGTAATCACCGCTAGCTATGTCACCTGGTACCTGCTTGACCATCTCCACAGTGCGGCCCTGCAAGATGCCCTCGTCCATCGCAGGCATCTCCGCCAAGCCCACAGACGCACCAGCCTGCGCCACGCCAAGAAGACCGGTATCTGTGCTCAGCGCTCGCCGAACGCTCAGCACGGGCGTCTCATGCCCATCAAGCGCAGGGGCAATGCCTGCAACAGCCACAACGTCACCTGCCTGCAACGTGCCGCCATCTGCATTCTGAGCTATGTAGGCGATTGTGCAACCAGTGCAAGAGCCTCCGACGAAGATGTTCTCCTGTGTGGCCAGTCCGTAGGTAGCGCTGGTCGCGCCAAAGACGCCGACGCTGTAGCTTTCAGCGCCACCGGAAATGCCATAGACGCCGGCAGAGTGTGCGCTCTCGCCCAGCACGCCCTCCGTATACAAGCCTGTACCCTTGCCGTGGACGGCCTCCCCATAGTCAGTCCCACTCTCGCCGAAGACCCCTTTGTTGCCTGCACCCCTGACTCCGATGTTGGTGTCGTTACGGCCAAAGACGCCACTCTTATCGGCGGCACTTGCCTCTCCATAGACACCATCTCCGTTGGTGCTGGTGGCATACACGCCGAAGCCGTTGGTAGCCTGTCCGAACACTCCCATGGAATCGCTACCGGACCCTGAGGCGATGCCATAGATGGCGGCGGCGTGGTCACCGGTGGCTGTGCCCAGGATACCCTCGGTGTACGAGCCAGTACCGTGGCCGTGGACGGCCTCCCCAAAGTCTGCCTCGCTCTCACCGTACACCCCCACCGGACCAAGGCCTTGCACCCCCATCCCGCTATCGCTGTCCCCCATCACGCCGGGGCCGTCACCTGTGTTGTGCCCGTACACGCCGGCGTAGTCAGGACTACCGCCACCCTGATAGCCGACCGTCGCATGCCAGCCGTCGCTGCGACCGTACACCCCAGCACTGGCACCGGTATTCTCGCCATAGATGGCCGGGCGCCAGGTGTACCCGCTGGCATTCCTGCCGACCAGCGCGTAGCCCCCTCCTGCCGGATCGGCATCGGTGTTCTCCACCTCCAGAACAGGTCCGTCGTACACAGATGCACTTACCCGCGCTCCTGGCCGCAGGCTGAGGGCATACGGTACCGGGAGGATCTCCTGGCGTGGAGAGAGCAGCTGGCCATTGACCTTTATCGCCAGCCACAGTTCCTCACCCGCAAAGTTATCCTGGTCAACGCTGAGCTGCACATCAAACAGCCCATCCTCCACCTGCAAGCCGAAGTGAGTCTCGCTCCACAGCTGGGTACCGCCTGACTCGGCGTCCCAAAGCTCGAACTCAAGGACATAGTCCCCATCCAGTGGGTTGCCGCCGGGGTCGGTCAGGTAGCCTTGATAGCTGATGTCGGTGCTGACATCGCTGGCCGCAACTTTGGCTTCATCCCTCGCCGGGCCGGCCAGCGCGCCACCTGACACGATCATGCTGGCAATGAACGTCACTACCAGGGTGCCGATGCTGATTCGCTGTTTCATTCTCCCTTCACCTCTCCTTGTTAATCTTGGTCAGTGTCCCCACAACTGGCTGCATGGCCAAAGGCCCCATAGGAGGTACAGTTGTTTGCGCGCCTTCGATCCGGCCAGTCCCCAATGGCTCATCCTGAAGGCACCCAAGTCTTGGCGATGCCTGGGTCCTCACTGCCTCAGGACAAGCGGCAGGTAGACCCGGTACGACACCAGCGTCGTCGTGGCGGTTCGCGTTGGAGTAGGCATCACCGTACTTGTTCTGGTTGCAGTCGCGGTGGGCGTTGCTGTGGGCGAGGTCGTACCTGTTGGCGTATTCGTGGGCGCAGGGCCTTCCATGAACCCGTACCAGAAGCCACCTCCCAGCTCGTAGCTCCCACCAGACGAGGAGCCAACCACCGCCTGGCCGATCGTCCCGTCGATGGCATAGTTGCTTGATGCACTCCCCCCGCCTCCGCCGCCGATCACGTACCAGGGCAGCCTGTACTCCACCAACGCCAAGACCCACGGGCCAGCAGCCATCAGCAGGACGCTGATGAGGCCAACGACGGCGAGGATCGTCATTCTTCGCTTCTCCATTCACACCTCCACGCAGGTCACGCTCTATGGGGCTGCTTCCAGACACGACGCGATGAGCGCCTTGACACCAGGTCATCCGTCCTGAGCACGGCTCGCCTCACAGTTTGAGGCTCCCCATTCCCCCACAACCACCCTCTGCAAACGGGAGCTCACATGCGCCTGCATAGCACGGGCTCTCGTATACTAAGCCGTATGTGGCAGGATCAACCCCTCTGGCTTTCAGTTCTTCGATGACGTAGTAGTCAGGATGGATGAAGCGCAGCCACTGCAGCGCCGCTTCCCTCACGTCTGAAGCTCCGTAGTTCTTTTCCGTGATCAGATAACTCGATAGTCCCCACACAGACCGTGCGAGATTGCAGGGGCATCAACAAGTGTACATTGAGTTGTCATCACAACACGGAGCCTTCAGCGAGCTCAGCGCATCGCGCTTCACCGTCGCCTGCTCCGGAGTCAATGTGATGGAGTCGTGGTAGTCGATGAAGCGTTGTGTGTTGTTGAGCGAAATGGGAAGTCCATAGCCCGTGGGATCGCCCACCTCAGGGATGATTTCCTCGCGTATCTCCTGCGGCGCTCCTTGGCTGGCATCTCGAGGTGGGGTACCGGCGCAGCCTGTCGCACTCACTAGTAGAATTGCCAGAAGCAGCCATGCAGGACAGATGGCCGAGCTCAGTCGGGGTCTTCGCAGGGTTTGCACCTGCTGCCGTAAAGTGGCCCTTCCGTGTGTTTTGGTCGTCATACGGTCCTCCTTCTAGTCCGTGAGCGGCGTGTCGCCGTGACGCCCCAGCAATGAGCTCACGATTGGTATCAGTTCAGTCTGCACAGATCGCTTGCTCACGAAGGCGCTTGCCCCTGCCGCTTGCGCGTCTTCCCGATAGGTGTCGCACTCATGGATTGTGAGTACGACTATATGCGCTGATGGCCAGTTCGCCTTGAGCTTTCGAGTAGCCTCGATGCCAGTCATCCCAGGCAAGCTGATGTCCATCACCACAAGACGTGGTGACTCGACGCCGGCTAGTGCGAGGGCGTCTTCACCACAGGCAGCGCCAATCACGCGACACTGGGGGAATTCGACCTGCAGCCAGTCTCGCAGCGATCTGCGCACGGCTTCGTGATCCTCGACAACCAGGATCGTCTCGGGCATGTATCCCTCTGTTCCATCAGGGTTGTTCACAGTGTGGCTAACCCTCACCCTGGCACGCCTATTGTGCTGGATAGTGCGGTGATTGTCTGTCAGGACAGCAGGACACTTACTGTCAGGAGACTTTGACAGACCAGCGTCTGTGCGATGGCCAAGGTGGCGGGTGCTCGTATATTGAAGCGTAGCTCTAGATCGTCAGGGTGCCAAGACGGAACGACCGAGGGATTTCTCTCACAGGGGCAGAGGCTGCCGTAAAGACCGAGAGAAGTGAACGGATTGGATCTGGGGGGCTGACTATTCCAGCGGGGTGAGTCCGTGCTGGATAGCGAATCTGACGAGACTGGGCAAATCGTGGATGGCGAGCTTGGACATCAAGCGACTGCGGTAGGTCTCTACCGTTTTGGGCGAGAGGCACAGCATCTCGGCAATTTCAGCGCTCGATTTGCCCTCCACGACGAGTTGTAGGACCTCACGTTCTCGTGGGCTGAGGCGCGCCAAGGGGGTCTTGGCTTCAGCAGCCTGGCGCTGCCGCGCATAAGCGTCAATCAGCTCATCCGAGATTCTCTCGCTCAGGTATCGGCGGCCAGCGTGTACAGCTCGGACCGCCTTGACGACCTCGGTACCGGCCGACTCTTTCAGCAGGTAACCACGAGCACCGGCCTGCAAGGCTCGAAAGACGTGTTCACTTGTGGAGTGCATGGATAGGATGACAACCTCGCTGGATGGGCACAGGTTCCTGATCTCCCGTGCTGCCTCGATTCCATTCAGCGCGGGCATGGCGATGTCCATGACCACCACATCTGGGCAGAGCTGTGCCGCGCGCTGGACCGCTTCCCGCCCGTCTGCTGCATCGCCGATGACCTCGATGTCGGACTCAGCCTCGATGATGACCCGCAGCCCGTCTCGAAGCACCGCATGGTCATCGGCCAGGAGAATAGAGATACTCACCGCGCTACCTCCACGATCACCTGCGTGCCCTTCCCGGGATAGGAAAGCACGCGGCAATGAGCGCCCACCGCCTCGGCTCGCTCGCTCATAGTCAGCAGCCCATAGCCGATGTCCCTGGATGAATCGCCCCGCTCGGCGGCATCAAAACCGATACCATCGTCGGTAACGGTCAAGCGCACTCTGCCCTTGTCTTCCTCAACGCTGATCGTCACTGCGGTCGCCTGGGCGTGCTTGGCAACGTTGGTCAACGCCTCCTGAGCGATGCGGAACAGGGCACTCTCCACATGCGCGGGCAGTCTGCCGAGGGCTTCTTCGCCCTCCACCGTGGTTGCGATCTTTGTGCGCGCTGCAAACTGCTCGCCGTACCAGCGCAGCGCCGACAGCAACCCGTAGTCATCCAGAACAGAAGGGCGGAGCTCAGCCATCAGATCACGAATACGCTCCGCCGTCGTCTCCACCAGGGACAGTGAGTCATCCAGGCGAGAGCTGATTTGGCCTTCCGCCCGGCCGGGTAGTTCTGCGCGCATAATGTTGAGATTGATGCCAAGAGCTGTCAGATTCTGCCCCACCTGGTCATGCAGCTCTCGCGCCAGTCGCTGTCGCTCGACCTCTGCCACCTCCGCCAGGCGGGCAGTCAGGGCCCGAAGCCGCTCTGCGTACTGCTGCAGCGCTTCCTCATCCCTCTTTCGCTGGGTGATGTCGCGAATGGACTCGATGATGCCCTCAAAGCTCCCGTCGGCACCCCACAGAGGCGAGGCAAGGACTTCAACATAGCGCGGCTCCCCATCGGCCTGGTAGTGTTGATGCACTACTGTGACCGGCTGACCCGACTGGCGCACCTGCTGCAGGGGGCAAGGGTGCTCGGTGCCATCGCAGGGCTCGGTTCGCCAATGGGACACCTGGTAGCACAGCGTCGGTTGCGGGGCCTTGGCGCCTGCCGAAGAGAACTTGCGCGCCGCTCGGTTCATTAATCTGACGCGGTAGTCTGTTCCGATCACCATAATCGGCTCGGCCACGCCATCAATGATCACCTGCGGCAGTGCCCCCCCGACCTGCAGACTCCCTGCCGCTTGCGTGGATCCCTGCGCCAGATCACTGCCCTTTGCCGTCGCGGTCTGAATCTCTGGCCGGCTGGGCTGGCCGCTGTCAATCCGGCCTTCTCCTGGAACCAGACCGTAGCCGCTCTCAATGAGCTCCTTAAAGTGCTGCGTGAACCGTGCCGCAGGAGCCCCATCGACGATGTCATGATCGAAGCTGAGCGTCATACTGAGATACTCCCGTATTGCCACTTGGCCATCAACCACAGCCGGTCTCAGGGCCATGCCCCCCAGGGTGACGGTGAGCGTAAAGGTCGCCGCAGGAATCCCCCAGCCGGCACCCTGACCGAACATGCCAACCGCAGTCACCAATACGGAGCTGGAATACTTCCGGAACAAGCGTGGGAAGTGCATCACTGTCCAGTAGAAGGCATGCCTTAGCCAGGCAGGAAGCAGCAGCAACCAACGCATGCTCTTCGATTCAACGCTTCGCTCTGGGCGCGCCTGGACCTCACGGATCTCCCTGTGAATGTCTCGAAAAGTCCTCTTGTTGACTGCCTTCAGGATCCGAGGCATGGGCACTTTCCTGCCGTCCATGTCGACTTCGATCATGATGTTGACGTTGACGTCATCAAAGATCACGAGCTGCTTCCGCCAGTTCAGATAAGCCTGCAGTCGCTTGTCCTGATCCACCGCTTTCCCAAGGCAGGTGATGATGAAAGCGGTGAACGACAAGTCTTCGCCGGTTCTGGCCTCGTGATCCCGGATGAACTCGCGGGCTTCCGTTACGTCAACCTCAAGCAGGCCATGAATGATGTGTTTGCGACGACTTAGCCAACCCGCGTCGAGGGCGAATCGCCGCATCTTGGAAAAGGGCAGTACGTGATAGGGCTTGCTTGTCTGTGTCACTGCACGCACTGCCCGCTGCCATGCCTTCTCATTCTGTCGGCTTCAACCACTCTGTTCTCGCTCAAGCCACCACCGCCTGCGCCTCGAAGACTCTGTGCCGCTCTCAACCAGCTCCAAGAAGCCACTTTCGGAGAGCCACCAGCGGCCTCTAGAGCACAGATGGGCCAGCTCTCCCACATGACCACCATGGCAGCGCACTGGTGGCCCGGCACATCGGTGCCAGGCGTTGCCTGGGCAGGCGCAGTCCTTCATGAGCTGCGCTCCAGGCCGGGGCCAACAGGCGCTTCTCTGGCCTGATTCTGTGCAACAAATATGCCACAGAATGCGGCATTAGTCAACGGCACGTTGGGCGGTGGGAGCTACTGTCCAAGGGGCAGGCAAGTGCAGGGTAGTGAACTGCAGACTATCATGCACGTGCCGGGAGAGCCTCGTCTGTGCAGGCCACTGGCTCAGACCTGCACAGAGGATCGACTCTGACCAGCACGGCAGACGCGCGTTGTTCGAGGCTGGTCCACGCAGTTAAGGCCAGGCAAACTGGTGCAAGGGGGAGAAGCGGTTTGCGTGTGCAGGATCGCTGCTGCCGTAACTATGCGGCGTGCAGGGCCGTCGAAAGTCCGCAGCCTATTCGACGACCTTCTCGACGACAATGGTGCCGTGCGTGACCAGTGCCGCAATGGCACCCAAGGCGACCAATTGCGGCTTCACCAGTGCACCAAACACACCGACCGTCAATGGGATGTCGAGCAAGGCACGCCCTTCCTCGTTCTTGATCACGATGCGCCGGGCGTTGCCCTCGCGCACCAACTGCTTGACCTTGGCCAGCAGTTCATCACCGTCAATCGAGAACTCCTCGGTTCGCACTTGTTCCTCACCCATCACTTGTCTCCTTGGGCTGTTATGAAAAACCTATCGCGGTGATCCGCAACGGTGTGATCTGCTGTCGAACAGGACTGGCTGTTCACATGCAAGAGCTGCACGACGGATAGGCCAAGCGAGCGAGCAGGTCATTTCGACGTCAGCATTCCGCCTGACACCCTCCGTGCCCCTCAGCAGGCATGTCGTGGCAACCAGAGGCACAGCGCACAACACGGTCCAATCCGAGCACCCAGGCAGACTCGCTACCCTGCACCAATTGCACAGAGGGACAGCCCAGTGCCAACTGGGCATGGACTTGTACGGTCAGCGTGTGCCGGTCTCCAGATGGATTGCCGCGTCACCCACAGGCCTGATGCGCTGTGCTAGCCGCCTTTCACGGCGCTGCCTCCAATCGCTGTCGCCGCTGGGGGCGAAGATGCTGCTTCAACACCAATGCAACCAAGCCCACGAGCACGGCAAACGCTGTGAGCGACCTGACAAGTCTCGCTCTCATCGCCTTCCTACTTACCTGGTGGCCCAAA
>JBFEPU010000008.1:0-21323 GCA_041549915.1 Anaerolineae bacterium
TCAAGCTCGACCTCGGCACTTGGCTCCACCTCTTCTGGCGCGACTGTCGCCCTTCTTTGCTCTTCCCACTCAAACCATTCCTCTTCGGAAACTCGCTTCAGGCTCAAGCCCATCCGCCGCCGTCTGGCGTCTATCTTCACCACGATCAGAGGCAGAACCGTCTCCGCGGTAATCACCTCGCTGGGGTGCCTGGGTGATACATCGGCCAATTCGGAAATGTGGATCAGACCCTCAATACCATCATCAAGCGCAGCGAATGCACCAAAGTCAGTGATCTTGGTGACAATGCCAGTCACCAGTTGACCGACCTCGTACCTCTCTTCTACAGACTCCCATGGGTCTGGCTCAAGGAGTCTCAGGCTCAACCCTATGCGTTTGCGTTCTCTGTCAACGCGCAAGACGTAAGCGTCCACCTCATCGCCGGTGCGCACTACCTCGCTGGGATGTTTTGTGCGACGCCAGGACAGTTCGGATATGTGAACAAGACCGTCGGTCCCACCGATGTCCACAAATGCACCGAAATCACACACGTTGCTTACTACACCGTGCACGTGGTCACCCTCTCGGAGCTCATCCAGTAGCTTCTCCCGCTGTTGCGCGCGCCACTGACGCCTCGCGGTGCGCTCAGAGAAGATCAGACGGCGCTTCTGACGGTCCACTTCCAGAACTCTCAGCGGCATGCTTTGACCCACCTTCTCCGCCAATCGTGCCTGGAGGCTTGCTTGGCCCATTCGGCGTGAGATGCCACTGATGTGCGAAGCAGGGATAAAGCCGCGAATCCTGCCATAGTGGACGATCAACCCCCCGCGGTTGTAGCCTTTGACTTGCCCTTCCCAGAGATCCCCGCTTTCGTGCAAGGCTTGGGCATCAATCCAGTCCTGCTCTTGCCGAGCGCGTTGCCAGGAGACGATGATACGGCCTTCTTGGTCGGGATTAGGCCTGACGATGTATATGGGTATCTCATCGCCGATAGATATGGACTCTACAACCTCCGAGCTCACACGCTGCAAGTCATGCGCGGGGATTAGGCCTTCATGCTTCAGCCCCAGATCGACCATCATGCCTTCTTCCGTGGAAGCTATGATTCGGCTCTTCCGGATCTCTCCCCTCTTGGGACGCGTGTACGCGTATTCTTCCGAGAGCATATCCTGCATGTCGGCCTTTTGCATGTCGAGCTCGTCGGCTTGTGCTATCTCCGGCGTCTCCTGCTCTTCGGGCTCCACAGCCTCAGCCACAGTCGAAGTGGCCTCCGGCATGTCTTCAGTCTCTGCAGGGAGTGGCAGCTCCGCCTCCGTCAATGGCTCAGCTCCTTGCACTTCGACAACTGAAGGCAGCTCTTGTTCTTCCGCGCTCGACTCGGCCGGCAAGGTAACTGGCTCACTCCCTGCGGACGGCGCAAGCGGGGTTTCAGCAGGGCTTGTGTTGTCACTCATGGATGTTCCTCCATCACACCGTATTAGCACAGCAAAAAAGGCACCCGGTGTCCATCCTGACCAAGTCGGAAGCCGAGTGCCGAAGGAATCTGAAAAGGTCTGTAGTGGTACCTGAGTCGGATCTACACAGCTACAGAGCAGACGGACAGGTTGTCTCTACTGTCCCAGCGACATCAGTTGCTGCATCGCTGGATGTTTTCTCTTCCCGGTAACACTCCGAACAGCGTAAACAGCTCCGAGTCCACTCCCGGCGCAGCCGAACACCTCGAAATGAAGGTTGATGATCATGATCTTCGCTATTAGGATGAATACATTGTACACCATCTCTTGACAGTTGTCAATCATGTGTTATGAGCTTTCTGATCTCGGTGCGAAGTACAAACACGACCTTCAGCAAGTCTTGCTACAGCTCCCCGTGGACTTCTCGCTCCAGCCTCTCGAAGAACTGGGCCATATAGTTGTGGCGTTCGATGGCTATGGTCCGTGCAGTCTCGGTGAAGAGCGAATCCTTGAGCCGCGACAGTTTGAACGTATGCTCGTGCACCGGAGTATGCTCTGGATTCGCTACATCCCCACGCGCCTCGTCCGTGCTGCGGTCTGCGTGATCGGGTGACACTGCAGCCCAGAGTCGCTGTGCACACCGGCCAGCAATGGCATAGGCGCGCGCCACACCAATAGCACCTATGGCGTCCAGCTTATCCGCATCGTAGAGAATCTTGGCCTCCAGGCTCTGAGGCGTCGCCCAGCTGCGAAAGCGATGCGTAGCGATGGCATGAGCCACAGCCTCTACCTTGTGTTGCGGATACCGAGCAAGTATTTGACGCGCCCTTTGCGCACCGGCCTCCGCGTGGCATGAGCCACCCTCATCCTCTGCAACGCGGGCCACATCGTGCAGCAGAACAGCAGCCCCCAAGATCTCCATGTCAGCGCCCTCAGTCTCACCGATACGCTCGGCCAGCTTTAGAACCCGCACGACGTGCTCAAAGTCGTGAGCTGCGTCCTTGCCGGAGTAGTATGACCTAGCTTCCTTTATAGAGATCATCGACCTGACCTCAGGCGTCTAGATAGAGCATAAGCCGCGGCACCCACTACAGCACACTCACCGACAGTCCACAAAGAGAGCAGCCATGTAGCATCCATCCAGAACTGCACCGGGAATAGCTGGATCAGTGTGTCTGAGAAACTGAACAGCCATGTGTCACCTTCGAAGAGTAAGCGATGAAAGATGGTGAAGAACAGCACAAAATTCGTGTACGCCAGGATGCCAATGATGATCAGGGACGCAACCAAGGCCAGACAGCCTAGGAACACCGCCCTCAACGCGCCATGCCACTCATCGCGGCTGCGCCGGGAGAGAATCAAGGCGACCAGACATATCAGGGCACTTGCTGCGTGTACCCACAAAGCGCCACGCATCACTAGCTTGGCATCCACCAAGTGCCTGACCTCACGGGTGTTGTAGACCGGTCTACCCTGCGATTGTAAGGTCGTCAGATAATCCGCGCCCTCACTGGATCGCACGTAGTGCAGCGTCGCTTCAGCCAGTGAGAGGCGCTCTGGGGCACTGTATCGTTCAGCTGGCGGAAAAGATGGCTTGCCATACTCGTAGCGAATGAAGGCTGGGGTAGCCAGCAGATACAGATTCGACAATAGCAATAGCACAGGAGCGCACAGCGCGAGCGCGACGCGGGTAGCGGTTCTCAGAACTCTGTAGTCTCTTCTCACAGATACACCTCATCCATCTAGTCGGCTGGCTGCCCCACGAGATAGCGGACCACAATCGTGTGCACAATCTGCTCCACTGGGGCATGATCGTCGCTGAGTATCTCCCCGGTTTGCCTGCTGAACTCGCGAATGCGCCCGGCGGCACGCAGCGCAACGTCGCGCAGGACAGGGAGGGGCAAATCGGCGAGCCTGGCTTTGATGACGTCCAATTCCGTGGGCTGTCGCGACGCAATCACAAGACTGTTGAGATCACTCAACATGTCCATGATATACACGTTGGGGTAAACGCATTTCAAGGTGCTGGCCACAGCGTCTACCAGTGTGTAGTCGGTCTCTGTACGTGCCACGTTGATGGCGACAACGCCATCTGGGGTGAGGTGGTCACGAACTTGACGGAAGAACTCGAAGGTGGTCAGTTGGAAGGGGATGTAAGGTGGGCGATAGGCGTCAATGACGATCACATCATAGAGATGGCGGCTGTTCGACAGGAAGTAGCGCCCATCTTCCACCGCCACACGCAGGTTCGGGAGGTTCAGGTCAAAGAAGCGTCGCGCGACGTCGACGATGGCGGGGTCAATCTCGATGCCATCGATGGGAATCGATCCAAACACAGTGCTGTATTGGCGCGCAGTGGTGCCTGCGGCCAGGCCGACAACGCACAGGCTGGACACGGGGGGCGAGAACTGCTCACTTCGGAAAAACGGGACCAGCAGGAAGTAGTCGTACACGTACCCGGTCAGTACCTGCTGTGGATGATAGACTGACTGGATGCCCTCTCCTTCATTCAGCTTGAGCACAAGCTGTTCCCCACTCCTCAGCACTTGGATGTAGTTGTACGCCGAGTCCATTTCATAGATCATGCCCTGCGTTGGCTTGATCGGTCCGAGAGACCAGAACTGCAGTGCCACGACCAGCATGAGCAGCAGGATGTACAACCGCGCGCTGCGGCGTGCGGTTTGCAGTAGGCCGATGACGGCGACCGTGAGCAACAACAGAGAGATGACGAAGAAGCTGCGTCGCGTGCCTAGATTGGGGATGAGCAGGAAAACCGCCGCAAAGGTACCGATCAGGCTGCCTCCCGTTGACAGAGCGTAGATACGGCCAGCGGCAGCACCGCTGGATGTGGCTTCCTCCAAGCAAAGACGAATGGCAAACGGAGAGACGCAGCCCAGCAGAATGACGGGCACCCCGAAAATGGCAACCACGCTGAAGAAAGCGGCGAGCACGGCACCGGCCTGATACGCCGCAAAGCCAACGAGAGAGCGACGCAAAATGGGATGGGCCAGGTAGGGGATGCACGCGATCCAAAACCCCGCCCAGGCCGCGAGCTGGTGAAGCAGGGTGACTTGCGGATAGCGATCCGCAACTCGGCCCCCCAGAAAGGACCCGGTGGCCAGATAGGCCAACAGTAGGCCGATCAAGACGCCCCAAACGGGCAGCGAATTGCCAAAGTAGGGGGCCAGCAGACGCGAAGCGCACATCTCAACGCCCATCGTCGACGATCCCGCAACGAAAACCAGCAGATACAGAACAAAGCGCCTGCTACGCATCCTAGCTTGTCCCGTCCTGCACTACGATGCACTTGCAGGTCACCGTGTGCCCCCTTCCCAGTATCTCTCCCCACACCCGCTGCCAGCGGCGACTGCTGAGGCATGTGATTCAACCCGCTCTGCCACCTCTGACTCACTACCGAACAGGACGCGAAGCTGCGAGTGGTAGAGGCCGATGGCGGCCACTTTGGCCCTCAGGTCCCTTCCCTCCAGTATCTCCACCACGGGCATGGGCGTACAAGCCCAGTGCCGCAAGGCCAGCTGAAGCTTTTGTGGGTCTTCTGCGTAGGGAAAGTCCTCGTAAAAGCGCACCTGGAATCCTTGGCTGTGCAGCCTGTACGCCGCCTGGGACACGATTTGATGATCTACGTGATGGCCCACGGAGAGAGGCGCACAAACGAATGCTCTGTCAATCGGCAGTGATGTGCTGAGGCGCTCTGCAAGCGCTCCCACCAGGTGGCAGTCCTCACGATGCACCTCGCCGAACAGAGCCGCCTCGCTGGCATACAGGAATTCGCCGCTGCCCGGATGGCGACGATAGATACAGTCGACGTCATCCCAGTGCTCGTACGTAGCGCCCAGATAGGCCATGGCATTCACGTCTTCGTGGCGTCTCCGCTCTACGGGATCCTCGGGTTGCGACCAGAGTTGGTGCTGCTCCGTGGCAAAAGGGGATAGCACGCGGTAGTCTGGCACGCCAGCGAAGCAAGTGATAACCAGTGGCTGAAGGCCGCGTTGTGCCTGCTGATGGATGAGACCGCCACAGGAGAGAACTGCATCATCCAGATGTGGCGACAGGTACACGAGCTTGGTCTCAGGCCTCATTTCAGAGTCGGACTCCGAGCGCTGAACAGTCACCAGTATATCACCCTTCCAAAGAAAAGCAAAGCTTCTGACGGCCTTATCGCCTGGTGGCAAGCAGAAGAACCCTTGCTTTTTGAATTGCCGTTCTGTATAATCTCAGAAGCAGTCAACACTTCCCAACGAGGGCAAGTCCTTGCAGCTGCAACACATCATCGGCCGGGTCCACTATCTGCCTGGAGCGAGCAACATTGGATTGGTTTTGGGTGAGGGACAACAAGCGCTGTTGATTGACACAGGTGCAGGAAAGCGCTCCGGCCGACGCCTTTTGCAGATCCTGGAAGCAAGGGGTCTCCACCTCGCAGCCATCTTCAACACGCATTGTCACGGCGATCACGTGGGGGGCAACGCGTACCTCGTGGAACACACTGCGGCGCAAGTCTATGCTCCCCTGGCCGACTCGGTTGTGTTGGAGTATCCGGTGTGGGGTACGATGTGCATGTTTGGCGGCGCGGAACCTGTGGCCGAGTTGCGAGTTCCCCGGTTCAATCCGCAGCCCTGTTCGGTTGACGTGCGCTTGAGCCAAGGTGAGGTGCATGTCGCTGGCGTGAAGGTGCAGATCGTTCCCCTCGCGGGCCACACAGGGACACACACCGGCTATGTAGTAGACGATGTCTTTTTCACCGGAGACATCTTGGCCGGGGCAGAGGAACTGGCCAATAACGCCGTCTCCTATGCCTATAGCACTGCGAAGCGACTGCAAAGCCTGGAGAAGCTGCGGCGCTACACCTGCTCCTATTATGTCCTGGGGCATGGCAGAGTTGAGTCTGACATCACCAATCTGATTGAGCGCAACATCGCTCAGGTGATGGACACGCTGGACTTTATCAAGAGCTACCTCAGAAAGGGTTGCGCCGAGGCAAGCGAGATACTGACCGCCATCTGCGAACGCTACGGCATCGAGATACGCAATCTCAAGCAGTACTATCTCCTGAACCCCACTCTCTACTCCTACCTCAGCCACCTCAGCAACGAAGGCGAAATCAAGTACGAGGTCAGGGATAACCGACTCTTGTGGTGCATCGAAGAGAGGAGCTGAAGAATGCTCATCGTGAATGGGACCCTGGTGACGTTTGGAGAGAATAACCAGCTCATTAGAGACGGTGCCATACGTATACAGGATGACGTGATCTCAGATGTGTCTACGACGGCCGACCTGCGGACCAAGTATCCGGCTGAGACAGAGATGGACGCCGGGGGCAAGTTGGTCATGCCTGGCCTGATCTGTGCGCACACACATTTTTATGGATTGTTCGCTCGCGGCATGGGGCTCGGAGGCGAGGCACCGGCGGATTTCGCACAGATACTGGAATCCCTTTGGTGGCGCCTGGACAAGGCGCTGGACTTGGAAGACATCCGCTTGAGCGCCCTGGTCTGTCTCATTGACGCTATCCGCAACGGAACTACAACGCTCATCGACCACCACGCGTCACCAAATGCGATTCGGAACTCCCTGGACGTGATCGCTGAAGCGGTGAGACAGAGCGGAGTGCGGGGCTGTTTGTGCTACGAGGTCTCGGATCGCGATGGCCCGCAGGCGGCTCGAGCCGGCCTGGATGAGAACGCGCGGTTCATTTCGCAAGCGCAGAGCGAGGGAGGTCAAGTTGCTGCCACCTTCGGCCTGCACGCCTCGCTGACCCTATCGGATGAAACGCTGGCCCGCGCCGTGGAGTTGGCCGATACACTGGGTGTTGGCTTCCACATCCACGTCGCCGAAGGTACGGCCGATGTGCAAGATGCACTGGCCAAGTACGGGCGGCGGGTGGTAGAGAGGCTGGCTGAGCGGGGAATCCTGGGTCCGAAGACAATCGCCGCGCATTGCGTTCATGTGAACGACAATGAGTTGCAGATACTCAAGCAAACTGGGACGCGTGTGGTGCACAATCCGCGCTCCAACATGAACAACGCGGTCGGCACGGCCCGCGTGCCTGAGATGCTGGAGGATTCCATCGAGGTCGGTCTGGGCAACGATGGCTTCTCCAACAACATGTTCAGAGAGATGAAGACGGGGTATTTGGTGCACAAGCTGGTCAAACAGGATCCTCGTGTTATGGGGGCTGACCAAGTGCTGACGATGGCAGTGCAGAACAACGCACGAACGGCCGGTTTGTTCTTCCCTCGCTCCGTGGGAGAGCTGACGCCGGGCAGCTATGCCGACCTCGTGTTTCTCGATTACATCCCACCAACTCCGCTCACTGCGGGGAATCTGCCGTGGCACGTCATCTTCGGCATGGATGGCTGCCACGTCAGCACGACGATCGTGGCTGGCAAGGTACTGATGCACGAGCGCGAGCTGAAGACATTGGATGAGGAAGCCATCTGCGCCGAGGCCAGGAAGCTGGCGGCCAGGCTTTGGCAACGGGTATAAAGCGGTCATTCGGAGGAAAGGCTGGTTACGAGGCGATGGATGAGCAGCGCAAGGACAATGTGGAGCAACCCAAAGTTAGTCAGCGTCGCCCCAGTGGCCCAATCATTGTGGGCGTCTTCTTTGCCCTTGTGGCCGTGATCCTGACCGTTGTAGGCCTGCGGCGCGAGGACAACCTGTCTTTACGGAATGCGGTACTGGGCATCGTGATAGGTGGTGGCAGCTGGGGGCTCATCAGTTGGGCTGTCGCTTCTGCCGCTGCACAAGTTGAGGAAGATGTAGCTTCCAGGAGAGGCAACAATGGTTGACCTTGGGTTGTGTTTCATAGCCTCTCCTTCGGCGCCCGAAGGGATGATCGCCGTGGCTTGGTAGCCACAGCCGGCGTGTGCCGATAGACTGGCGCCAGTGGCTTCGCTGCCCGCCTAGCCCACCCGGATCGGAGGTAGTATGTCAGACACTATGCGCGTTCAGCCACTTGAGGTGCTGCTCAATTGGATCTTGGGGGAGTTTGAGAGAAGCGAGTCCATATTCGGGATTCACCGCTCCCTGTTTCACATGCCCAGAGAGGGTAGCCCCTTCGCCGTCGAGGATCTGTTCGGGCAATACCTGGCCACTCCAATCGGGCCCGCGGCGGGGCCGCACACGCAGTTAGCCCAGAACATCATCTGTGCCTGGCTGTCCGGCGCGCGCTTCATCGAACTCAAGACCGTTCAGATCATGGATGAGCTGGAAATCCCCCGCCCATGCATTGACGTGGAGGACGAGGGCTACAACGTCGAGTGGTCGCAGGAACTCAAGCTGGATGACTCAGCCCTGGAGTACATCAAGGCATGGGTCTTGATTCACATCCTGCACCGGCTACTTGGCTTTGAAGGCCAGGCCCAGATCGGAACAATCTTCAATATGAGCGTCGGCTACAATCTGGATGGGATACAGAGCCCACCGATGACCCGCTTTATGGATCGAATGGTTGACGCATCTGAGGAGATTGCTGAAATCCAGACCATACTGCGTGCGCAGTTCCCCCAGTTTGCTGACATTGAGATTCCCTCTCGGCTCACAAATAACGTCACGCTTTCTACCATGCACGGTTGCCCACCGGCGGAGATTGAACGGATCGTCCGCTATCTGTTGGAGGAGAGAGGGCTGCACACCACGGTTAAGCTCAACCCGACTTTGCTGGGTAAAGAGTCGGTGTTGCGCATTCTCCATGATGATCTCGGTTTCCGGGAGATTCAGATCCCTGATGCGGTGTTCGATCATGATCTGCAATACGACCGGGCGCTAGCATTGATCCAGACACTCAAGCAGGTGGCTGCCAAGCACAGCCTGGACTTTGGGGTCAAGTTGAGCAACACGCTGGCGATGGCGAATCACAAAGGGAATCTGGCTGGCGCGGAAATGTACATGTCGGGACGCGCTCTCTATCCCATCACCATCAACCTGTTTCGCGAGTTGGCGCACCAGTTCAGCGGTGATTTAAATGTCTCGTACTCGGCGGGGGCAGATGCGCTCAACATCACCACCATCCTCGCGGCCGGTGCCCGCCCGGTCACTGCTGCTACCGACCTCCTCAAGCCGGGCGGCTATTCAAGGCTCCTTCAGTATCTGGACAACCTGGAACAAGGGATGCGTGACAGGGGCGTCTCCAGCCTGGATGAGCTGGCTCAAGACAGACTGGCAAATCTGGATAGGGCGGCGAACGAAGCATTGCAGCATCCGCGCTACAAAAAGGGCTACCATCCTTATGCGCTGCCCAAGGTTGAATCTGGGCTTGAAGCCTTTGATTGCATCACCGCGCCATGCGTGGAACAGTGCGCGGTGTGTCAGGATGTGCCTGACTATGCTTGGCTGATTACCCGGCGAGAGTACGACCGGGCGCTGGAGGGCATCCTTGGCGCGAACCCACTCCCGGGCGCAACGGGCTATGTTTGCACGCACCTGTGCCAAACCCGTTGTACGCGGAACAACTACGACCAGCCGGTGGCGATCCGGGCACTGAAGCGCTTTGCGTCTGAAAGGGGCCAGGTCACGATGCCGGTGAGCGAAACAAGCCACCACAAAGTGGCTGTCATCGGTAGCGGGCCGTCCGGGTTGGCGGCGGCTTGTGACCTTGCCTTGAATGGCGTCCAGGTAACGATTTTCGAGGCCAAGGATCAGGCAGGTGGCATGTTGACGGTTGCGCCCGCCTTTCGACTTCCGCCGGCCATTGTCCAGCAGGACATCGATCGCATCATGGAAATGGGCGTGAAGATCGAACTTGGCCACCCCATCACCACTCCGCCAGAGGATTTGCTCAACCAAGGCTTTGATGCCGTTTACATCGCTTGTGGTTTCCCGAAAGACGCTCGATTGAACATTGAAGGGATAGAGGCCCCAGGTGTCTTTGCAGCACTGGATGTGCTGGAACGGACGGCGCGAGGGGAGACGCTTGACTTGGGCACGACGGTCTTGGTGATCGGAGGAGGCAACACCGCTATCGATGCCGCGCGAACGAGCCAACGGATAACCGGCAAGCCGGTGACGGTAGTCTACCGGCGAACAGAGCGCGAAATGCCCGCCACAGAGGAAGAGAAGGACGAGCTTCTTGAGGAGGGCAATACCCTGCTGGAACTCGCTTCGCCTACCAGAGTCATCGTGAGGAATGGGCGGCTCGGTGCGCTGGAGTGCGTGCGCAACAGGCTGGGCGAAGCAGGCCCGGACGGGCGCAGGCAGCCGGTGCCGATTGCGGGAAGCGAGTTTGAGATCGAGGCGGATTCGATCATCGTCGCCATTGGCCAACAGCCAGATATCGCTTTCCTAGACGGAAGTGCCGTCTCTCTACGCACGGCTGGAGCGATCGCGGTTGATCATCAAACCGGACTGGCGGGCACACGCCGCGTGTACGCGGGTGGTGACGCGGTTCGAGGACCTGCGTCTGTCGTTGAAGCCTCCTCCGATGGTCGACGGGCTGCCAGGGCCATCTGTGCGGAGCTGGGAATCGAATTCGAGCCACTGACACACCGCAGGACAGTGCTCTCCGAGGAGGAGATCCTGCAAGTGAAGCGCGTGCGGGCCAGGAAGGAAGAGCAGCACAGGTCAGAGATGCTCCCAGTGGCCCGACGTGCGGGCTTTGACCTCGTCGAGAAAACGCTGACCGAGGACGCAGCGCGAAGCGAGGCGGCTCGATGCTTGCAGTGCTCTACCTTCTGCGATAAGTGTGTGGAAGTCTGCCCCAACCGTTCCAACTATGCCTACTTCGTCTCGCCGGTGGATGTGGCGGTGCCTGAACTCCTGTGCCGGGATGGCAAAGTGGCAGTGACCGCCAAAAAGCTCTTTCAGATTGAGCAGGGCCGGCAGATTGTCCATGTGCATGATTTCTGCAACGAATGCGGCAACTGTGCGACCTTCTGCGTTCATCAAGGCAAACCCTACCAGGACAAGCCGCGGCTGTTTCTGGAGGAGAGTGATTTCCAGTCGCAAGACGACAACGCTTTCCACATCGAGCAACACAGAGCGGGATGGAGCATCCGCAGGCGGGAAGGCGGGAAGGAATCGCGGCTCACTATGAGCAGTGGGATGGATGAGATCACATTCGAGAACGATTGGTTGAGGACTAGCTTCTCAGCCCATGATTTCGGGTTAAAGGCGATGGAGTTGAAACAGGATCTGCAACGAGAGTTCTCCCTGGTTGGGGCAGCGGAAATGTATGTGATCCTGAAGGGGGTCAGCACCTCCTTGCCATTCTTGCCTTTCAAGCAGAGCTAAAGTCGACCGGCAGGCCTATGCCAAAGCACGTCGCCCTGTCTGGGATCTGCGCGGGTGCTTCATAGGCCCGCCTCGATGGTAGCGGGGCGCCAACGCAGAAATAGGAGAGATCCGCAATCCTCTCTGTCTTTGCTGAGTACTCCAGGCGTCTCCCTTTTCGGTCAACAGGCAGGAGCCGTCGATGCGCCTGATGGAGGCGCTCCAAATCTGCAAGGGTGAGATTGTCTCCTTCGTTGGGGCGGGGGGCAAAACCACGGCCATGTACCGGCTTGGTCGCGAACTCGCCGACCAGGGCTGGCGGGTAGTGACCACAACGACGACGATGATCCGGCCACCTTCGCTTGAGCAGACAGAAGCCCTGATTGTCGAGAGCGACCCGGCGCGGGCACTCCGCTTGGCAAGAGAAGCCCTGATCCACAGTAGCCCCATCACACTGGCTGCGCGACGCCTTGTGGCCGATGATAAGCTAAAGGGCATCGATGCTGATTGGGCTGGAGCGCTTGCTGGAATAGCGGATGCGGTGATTGTCGAAGCGGACGGGGCACGGGGCCTGTCTCTCAAGGCACCAGCTGCCCACGAACCAGTTCTTCCCTCGGAGACCACTTTGCTCGTCCCGGTAGTGGGAATAGACGCCGTCGGCTGCAGGCTGTCCGAAGAGGCTGTGCACCGGCCGGACCTGGTCGCTGGCTTGACTGGTCAGACGCGTGGCGAGCTCATAAGTACTGTGACACTGGCCAGGGTTCTCGTTGACCCGCAGGGAGGTCTCAAAGGAGCCCCTGCTTCGGCTCGAGTGGCACCACTGATCAACAAAGTGCACGACGAGCCGACCTTAGCAGCTGCACGTGAGGTAGCAAGATCTGTCAAAGGCCACGCAGCGCTGGATAGAGTGCTGATCGGAGCCGTTGCCGCGGGTGCTCCGATTGTCGAATGCTGGCGACGGGTCTCGGCGATTGTACTGGCGGCTGGTGCGTCGCAGCGATTTGGCCGCCCCAAGCAACTCCTGCCTGTTGATGGAAAGACAATGATCGAGCATGTGCTGCGGACGGTGCGGGAAACCAGCGTGGATGAAGTAGTGGTCGTTCTGGGTCACCTCGCGGCGCAGATGGTGAAGCACGTGCCTGGGTGGTGTCGCACGGTGCTCAATGAGGACTGGGACGCGGGCATCAGTTCATCAATACGTGTAGGGCTCCAAGCGATTGAGCGCCCGGTCGCGCCGTCGGGTGGGCGCAACTCAGTGGCGCCTCACCAGTGGCCGGGCACAGCGCAGGCGGCGCTTTTTGTGCTGGCGGATCAACCGCATATCAAGAGTGCAGACATCGAGGCTATCCTGCAAGCCTACTATGGCACGACGAAGCCGATCGTGATCCCGGCGTACCAGGGACAGCGCGGCAATCCAATCCTGTTCGATCGCCGCCTGTTCCCTGCGTTGAAGCGTTTGCGCGGGGATGTGGGAGGCCGCGACGTGGTCGCGCGCTTCCCAGATCAGGTTCTGTCGGTCGAAGTTCCATCCTGGGGTATATTCTCCGATATAGACACGCCCGCTGACTATGAGCGGTTCTTGAGAGAGAACGAGAGGACAGAATCAATCCATGATCACAAAGGCGGAGCTGGACCGAGCGCGTAGCTTGATCATCGACATGGATGGCGTCTTGTATCGTGGGGATGCGCCTGTCGAGGGTGCGGGCGAGTTTCTCGGTTTCTTGCGCCAGCGGGAGCACCCCTTCGTGTTGCTCACCAACAACTCAACCCTTACGGCCGCACAGTACGTAGCTAAGCTGGCCGGCATGGGCATGGAAGTGGAGGAGCAGTGCATCTTGACGTCGGCAGAAGCGACGGCGGTCTATCTTTCTCAGAGCGCTTCGCCTGGTGCCCAAGTCTTTGCTATTGGTGAGGACGGAGTGCGAACAGAGTTGGAGAAGCATGGTTTCGAACTGCGAGACGATGCGAACGTGGCGTACGTCGTCGTAGGCATGGACCGCGGGCTCACGTACCCCAAGCTGGCGACGGCAACCCTCGCCATAAGGGGCGGTGCCAAGTTCATCGGCACCAACCCAGACAAGACCTTCCCCGGAAACCTCGGTCTGCTGCCAGGGAACGGAGCTATTCTTGCAGCCCTCGAAGTCGCAACGGATACTGCTCCGCAAGTCATCGGGAAGCCGCAGCCTGCTATCTTCGAACTCGCATTGCAGAAACTGGGTGCAGACCCTCAAACATCAACAATGATCGGCGATCGTCTGGATACCGACGTCCTCGGGGCACGGCAGCTGGGTCTGATGACCGTGCTGGTGCTCAGCGGAGTGACCGATGCGCACCTGTTGGCGAGGTCGACACTCGTGCCCGACAAGACCTATGAGGACATTGCTGCCTTCTATCGTGCGTGGCGCGATGCGCTGGCAGTACGGGATTGAGCCGCAGAGCTTCGTCGTCAAGGTGGCCGGGTATGGATGAACATGATATGCCAGACAAAGTCCTGCTGACGGACCTGTCAGTTGAACAACTGACCTCTTGGGTGGCGGACCAGGGCGAGCCCACCTACCGTGCCACACAGCTTTTTGAATGGATACATCGCTCACTGGTGTTCGATTTCAGCGCGATGACCAACCTCCCGCTCGGTTTTCGCCACACGCTCGCCGATGTGGCCTCGGCTCAGTCGCTGGCGCCACTGGAAGCCCTGACCTCGGCAAACGGTCTCACCACCAAGACGCTGTTCCGATTGCGTGACGGTGAGACCATTGAGGCAGTACTGATGCGCTATGAGTCCCGTCGAACGGTATGCATTTCTTCTCAGGTTGGCTGCGCCATCGGCTGTCCCTTTTGTGCTACTGGGCAGAGCGGGTTCAAGCGCAACCTTTGCACGAGCGAGATTGTAGACCAGGTACTCTATTACGCCCAGCAACTGAAGGTGCGGGAGGAATCCATCACCAACGTTGTCTTTATGGGTATGGGCGAGCCTTTGGCCAACTATGACGCAACGTGGCATGCTGTTCAGATCTTGAACGATCAGCGCGGCCTTGGGTTGGGAGCACGGCGCTTTACGATCTCAACCGTGGGATTGGCGCCGGGTATTCGGCGCCTCGCGCAGGAGAGCCTCACCGTTGGCTTGGCCGTGTCTCTGCATGCAGCGAATGACAAGTTGCGGGACCGCTTGGTGCCCGTGAACCGTCGCTATCCCCTGTCAGAACTGATCGCTGCGTGCCAGGAGTACACACGGCGAACAGGCCGGCGCGTGAGCTTCGAGTATGCGCTGATCCAGGGCGTCAATGACGCCCCAGAGCAGGCCACGGAGTTGGCTCACCTGTTGCGTGGTCTGCTCTGTCATGTCAACCTGATCCCGCTCAATCCCACGGACGGCTGTGATGATCAACCGCCAGACCGCCAGCGCATGATGTCTTTTCGGCGCGCGCTCACCCGGATGGGGATTGGGAATACTATGCGCTTGGCACGAGGCGTTGACATACAGGCCGGGTGCGGCCAGCTGCGCTCGCGCTACTACGGCTAGATCCTGCCCTGCGGTCCCCAGGAACGAGGAAATCTGACAGGGTCTTGATTTTTCCCTAAATCCAGAGTATGATTGTCTTATGAAGAGTGAACGGCGGGTGAAGATAGCAGCGTCCCTTCTATCAGCGGACTTTGGCCGGCTGGGAGAGCAGGTGAGGGACGCTGAGGCAGCCGGCGTCGACCATATCCACATTGATGTAATGGATGGCCGATTTGTGCCGAACATAGCCATGGGGCCCCTGGTGGTCAAGGCCGTGCGGCGGGTGACATCTCTGCCGCTGCTCTCGCACTTGATGATCGTGGAACCGGACCGCTACATCCCCGATTTCGCAGCCGCGGGCAGCGATTGGATTGCTGTGCATCAAGAGGCCTCCCCACATCTGCATCGCGCCATACAGCAGATCAAAAGCCTGGGTCTGAAAGCCGCGGTGGCACTTAACCCAGCCACACCGGTCACTCTGGTCGAAGAGGTTCTGGAGGATGTTGAGGCAGTCCTGGTGATGACCGTGAATCCGGGATTCGGCGGTCAGGAGTTCATAGAAAGCATGTTGGGCAAGATCACGCAAGTGAGACGGATGCTTGATGAGCGGGGTCTCGCAGCAGAGGTATTGGTGGATGGAGGTATTAATGCGCAGACAGCTCCGCTCGCTGTGGCGGCGGGAGCTACCGTGCTTGGAGCCGGGACGGCCGTGTTTGGCGCGGAAGGGAGCATAGCAGAGGCAGTTGCCAGACTGCGGAGCAGTATCGAAGGCTCGCCACAAGTGTTTGACACAAAAAGAAAGTCAGCACCTGTTTAGGGTGCTGGCCTTCGGTGGCAGTAATGGCCCGCTAGGTCTTGTGGAGCGTGCGCAGGCACCGAGTGCATACGTTAAGCCGCCTGGTGGTCTCGCCGTCTTGGATGGTCACGCGCTGAATATTCGGCAACCAACGACGTTTTGTAGCCTTTTTTGAGTGGCTTACGTTGTGGCCAAACTGCGGTCCTTTTCCGCATACATCACATCTCACTGGCATTCGGAACTACCTCTTTTTTCTAGTATAGACAATACTCTGGGCACGTCTAGAGATAATACCACAAGAAGCGAATTCGTGCAAGTCTTGGCTGTCGCCGAGGAGAGTGGTAATGGCTGACGAGAGTAGGCTGGGCCGGATTGAGGTCTCCCCTGCAGCTATTGCTGGCCTGGCAGCTGCAGCGGTGCTGGAATGCTACGGCGTAGTGGGCATGTCCCGCCCCACAGTGTATGGTCGCTTTGCTGATGTGTTGCAACGCGATCACCATCGGCGTGGCATTATGGTCAAAGTTGTGGAGCAACGGATCATCATTGATCTGTTTGTGGTCTTGGAGTACGGTGTCCGCATCAGCGAAGTAGCTCATAACATCATGGAAAACGTGAAATTCCGCGTGGAGAAAGCTCTGGGCGTTCCCATTGCCGAGGTGAACGTTCACGTAAAGGGGTTGAGGATAGGCGCCAGTAGCGGGTGATTGCCGTTGATGCCGCAGGCCGGACAAGAGCAGTCCCGGCGCTCCAAGGGCCGATGAACTGGCTCAGGTCAGCATGGGAGGTCGGCAGCCAAGGGGAGGCACATGGATTGAGTAGGCACCGCGACGCATCCAGCGATGGTACGCTTTCGACTCCATACGAAGGAGCGGAGAATAGAGTGATCACGCGTTGTGATGGGCTGGAGCTTAGGCAGCTCATCGAGAATGGTACCGCGTGCCTGGAAGCAGAAATTGACTTTATCAACTCACTGAATGTCTATCCAGTGCCCGATGGCGACACGGGGACGAACATGTTCCTGACCATGCAGGCAGCCCTGCGTGAGATATCCACGGTCTCAGATCACGCCGCTTCTTCTGTAGCAGATGCGTTGGCACACGGCTCGCTGATGGGAGCACGCGGCAATTCGGGCGTCATTCTCTCTCAAGTCTGGCGGGGGGTGGCCAAGCACCTGGATGGCAAACAGTACATGAATGCCTCTGACTTGGCGCTTGCGCTTCATGAAGGTGCAGTCACTGCCTATAAGGGGGTCATGAGACCCGTTGAAGGGACTATCTTGACCGTCGCTCGTGAGGCTGCCGAGGCCGCCATGCTGGCTGCAGCGGAACGCGATGACTTAGTCTACGTTGTCGAACGTGTGGTGCAGCAGGCTGAGGACGCGCTGGAGCGGACACCGGATTTGCTGCCTGTACTCAAGGAAGCGGGCGTGGTTGATGCGGGTGGCCGCGGCCTGTACGCCATACTGGAAGGCATGCGGCGCTACTGGCGAGGTGAGCCAGTCACCTCTGCACCGGCTACGGGACTGGGAGCTAGACTGGCAGAGGTAGAACCGGTGCACGCGCCCGAACATGAGTATGGCTACGATGTGCAGTTCCTCATCGACGGGCGTGATCTGCCAATCGAAGAGATACGTGAGACGATTACGAGCATGGGCGACAGCGCCCTGGTGGTCGGAGATGCGGATACCGTCAAGGTGCATGTGCACTCTGACGATCCGGGACGGATCATAAGCTACGCAACGAGCCAAGGCGCTCTCCGGGATGTCGTCGTGGAGGATATGCAAGAGCAATATCGCCAGTTCCTCGCTAAGCAAGGGGAGATGCAGACTATCGCCACATCCGTCGCGGGGCCGTTAAGCGACATCGCTGTCGTTGTGGTATCGAATGGCGAGGGAATGCAGCGTGTCTTCGAGAGCTTGGGAGCTGCCGCAGTAGTACCCGGTGGGCAGACCATGAATCCTAGCACAGAAGAGCTGCTGAAGGCGATGTCAGCCCTGTCCACCGACAAGGTAATCCTGCTGCCGAATAACCCCAACATTGTCCTGGCCGCTGAGCAAGCCCAACGAATGGCTCACCAGGAAGTGGTAGTTGTCCCGACGACCACGATACCGCAAGGTATCAGTGCCCTGCTGGCCTTTAACTATCAGAGCGATCTAAAGAGCAATGCCGATTTGATGGAGCGAGCAGCGTCGCAGATCCAGACCATTGAGATTACCACTGCCATCCGGTCGGTACACATAAATGGCCTGAGAATCCAGGAGGGACAGTTCATTGGTCTGCTCAATGGTGAGCTTGTCGAGGCCGGCAATGACCTGCAACAGGTTACACAAGCAGTTCTGCAGCGGATAGACATTGCCCGTTATGAGATCATAACCGTGTATTGGGGTGAAGATGTTACCAAAGAGCAGGCAGAGGAGCTGGCTTCTTGGATAGCTGGACACTATCGCGACAAAGAGGTTGAGCTAGTCGAAGGCAGGCAGCCCCACTACCGCTATATCATCTCCGCGGAATAGCAGGGTTGTGGAGGGATCTGGGATGACAAGGATTGTGACCGACAGTTCATCGGACATATCACCACGTCTCGCAGCTGAGCTCGGCATTACGATCTTGCCGATGAGGATTCGGTTTGGGACGGAAACCTACTACGATGGAGTCGACATCAGCCGCGCGGACTTTTATCGGTACTGGGCAAAGAGAACCGGTCGGCCGACCGCTGAACCACCAACGGTCGAGGAATTCCAGCAGGCCTACCGGAGATTGCTCAGCAGTAACGATCAGGTACTGTCTATTCATGTCTCGTCCAGCCTAAGCTCAACTGCACGGGTTGCTCGAAATGCCACAAAGGCGTTCCTGGGACAGGGTAAGATCACAGTCATTGACTCGCGAGTGATCTCGTGGGGGCTTGAGATACTGGTCACTTTCGCTGCTGAAGCAGCCAAGCGGGGGGCGTCTGTCGAAGACATCGTGCGGCTGATTCGCGGCGTCATTCCTCACATCTACATGGTCTTCCATGTAGAGGACCTGGATTCCGCGGAAGGTCGCAGGTATCGCGGCATGAAGCGTCTGTCTAGCGAAAGCTTTCCAGGCCCCAGACCGCTTCTGATACTGGAGGATGGCGAACTCATGCCGATGGAGAGGGGCCGTAGCCGCGGCACATTGACCGAGCGCCTTTTTGAGTTCGTTGCCGAGTTTGCACGGTTTGATCGAGCCACGATTCTGCAGGGACGCCTTGCGAACGGGGCACAGTCGTTGTTCGAGCACCTCATTGATGCTTTCCCTGAGAAGCGATTGGACGTCAAGCCCTACGGCCTTGTGCTCGCTACTCACCTGGGGCCGGATGCATTGGGCGTGTGTGTTTACGAGGGGAGGTAGTCCTACTTGTCGGTGCGTTTGCGAGCAGCAATGTTGGGAAGGGATCCGGATGCGTCCTGATTTCCAGAAGCTGATCAAGATACTGGTGGCGGAACGCGAAGACGGCTGCCGGGATCGCCTTGTCATTGGCGGTCTGGACAGCTTCCTGGCTGTCTGGCTTCAGGAGGCTGGGGCAGCGACGGATCCAGTGGATCAAACCCGCGTAGCTGAGGTCACTGCTCGGCTGCAAGGATATGCGCAAAAGTCAGTTCAACAACGAGCTGTTGCTGTGCGAGAGGCGATGCAGGCACTGCAAGCTCAGACGCAGGAGGCGCCTGCGGTACGAGAGAGTCAGCCTGTACAGCAGGAGGCGTCGCAGCCGGCGGCCAGGCAGCCAGAGCAACCCAAACTGAGTCTTGACTCTCCGCTGAGCGGTCTACGGGGTGTCGGTTCTGCTCAGGCGCGCCGCCTGGAACGACTGGGCGCACGTACGGTCCAAGATCTACTCTACCTCTTCCCGCGACGCTATGATGACTTTAGCAATCTCAAGACGATCAGCCAGCTGCGGTACGGGGAGGAGGTTACCGTCGTCGGCGTGATCTGGCAAGCGAAGAACCAGAAGACCCGGAGGGGAATCAACCTGACAAAGGCGATCCTCTCTGACAGCACCGGAACTCTTGAGGCAGTCTGGTTCAACCAGCCCTATCTGATACGACAGTTGCGAACGGGACGCCGAGTTGTGCTGAGTGGTCGCGTGGATCAGTACCTTGGACGCCTCACTCTCCAATCTCCGCAGTGGGAGCCTTGGCGGGACAAACTTGTGCACACTGGACGGTTGGTGCCCGTCTATCCCCTCACGGAAGGTCTGAGCGGGCGCCGGCTGCGCAATCTCGCCAAGTCTGTCGTGGAGAACTGGGCCCCTCAGGTGGTGGACTGCCTGCCGGAGGCGCTGCGGGAGAAGTACAACCTGGTGGATGAGACAACTGCTATCCAACAGATCCATTTCCCAGATGACTGGGATTCTCTCGCTCGCGCACGTCGGCGGCTGAGTTTTGAGGAGTTGCTGCTTATTCAGTTGGGCGTTCAGAAACAACGTCTTGTGTGGCAGCAGCGCCCGGGCCGCCCCATGGCTGTAGACCACAGTATACTAGGCGCCTTTGTGGATGCATTGCCATTCACACTGACAGCGGCGCAGCATCGCGTCTTGCAGGAGATCAGCGCGGACTTGCAGCAACCTCGCCCAATGAGCCGTCTCTTGCAGGGAGACGTGGGCTCTGGAAAGACAGTTGTGGCTCTGGCCGCTATGCTTGTCGCAGTGGCGAACGGCATGCAAGCCGTGATCATGGCTCCCACGGAGATTCTGGCCGAGCAGCACTACCAGACGCTGACCATGTTATTGCGCGAAACAGCGGATGGAGTGCGTGAGCGGGATGAAGACGCTGGCGAGCTGCTATCGCGACTGCAGGTGGATGTACTTACGGGCAGCCTGAGTCCCGCCGAAAAAGAGGAGCGGCGCCGTCAGATTGCATCGGGCGAGCTTGACATCGTTGTGGGCACGCACGCGCTGATTCAAGAGGGGGTGGCTTTTAGGGACCTTGGGCTGGCAGTCATTGACGAGCAGCATCGCTTCGGCGTTGCCCAACGCGCGACCCTGCGCCAGAAAGGGCACAACCCGCATGTGTTGGTGATGAGCGCAACGCCAATCCCCCGCACTCTGGCGCTGACCTTGTACGGCGATCTGGATATATCGACTATCGATGAACTGCCGCCTCATCGGCAGAAGATCATCACCAAGTGGCTGGCACCTCTAGAGCGAGAACGTGCATATACATTCTTGCGCGCGCAGGTGGAAGAGGGGCGACAGGCTTTTGTCATTTGCCCGCTGGTTGAAGAATCAGAAAGGGTCGAAGCCAAAGCTGCGGTAAGCGAATACAAACGGCTCCAAGACGAGATCTTTCCTGACTTGCGCCTGGGGCTGCTCCACGGCCGGATGAGTAGCGCCGACAAAGAGGATGTCA
>JBFEPU010000009.1:0-21225 GCA_041549915.1 Anaerolineae bacterium
AGCCATAACTCGAATCTCCCTTCACGCATAACGACACGACTTGCTGATCGCTCGCCGACCTTGCAGAAGCCGCAAGCACAAAAGTCGACGTGGCAGTGTCGTCGCCTCGCCACTGGCCTCTGACCGCGCGTCACGGCAAGCTACGACCAGCTGCGCAGCAACTGAACCAGCAATCGCACGCCGTACCCGCTAGCCCCCTTGGGCTGGTATGGCGAGTCCTTATCCGCAGCAGCCATCCCGGCGATATCCAGGTGTGCCCAAGGGATATCGCCGACAAACTTGCTCAGCAACATGGCAGCGGTGATCGCCCCAGCCGGGCGACCTCCCACATTCTTCATATCTGCCACGTCGCTCTTGATCTGCTCGCCGTACTCCTTCCATAGTGGCATGCGCCAAACCTTCTCATGTGCGGCTTGCGACGCCTTCTCGACCTTGGCGGCGAGTTCATCGTTGTTGGAGAACAGACCAGCAGCCACGGTGCCCAGGGCCACTACGCAGGCACCGGTCAAGGTAGCGAGGTCGACGATGGCGACAGGCTTAAAGCGCTGCGCGTATCCCAGTGCGTCGGCCAAGATGAGACGTCCCTCTGCATCCGTGTTGCTGACTTCGATTGTCTTGCCGATGATGGTCTTGACCACGTCCCCGGGCTTTAGAGCACTGCCGCTCGGTAGGTTCTCTGTTGCAGGGACCAGGCCAATCACCCTCTGTGGAATCCCTAGAGTGGCTGCTGCTCGCATCGTGCCCAGCACGGCTGCAGCCCCAGCCATGTCCCCCTTCATCTTGTCCATGTTCTCCCTGCGCTTGAGCGAGATGCCACCGCTGTCAAAGGTGAGGCCCTTGCCCACAAGCACAATCGGAGCCGTGTCCGCTGCCCCTTGGTTGTGCTCCAGCACCACAAAGCGAGGCTCCTGCACACTGCCCTGCGCCACTCCAAGCACTGCTCCCATACCCAACTTGCGGAGCCCTGCAGGCCCAAAGGATTCAAACTTGAGCCCCGTGTTCTTGGCCATTCGGCGCGCCTCCTCGGCCAGCAGAACAGGTGTAGCGTAGTTGGCAGGCTGATTGACCAAGTCACGAACCCAGTTGACGGCGGCAGCGATCGACTCCCCAGCACGTACGCCTTGCTCGATGGTATCCACAAGGTCCGCACTGAAAACCACAACTCGCACGGTCTCGGGTTCGGGCCCCTCATCCGCGTCTTCTTCGACGGTACGGTGCTGGGTGAAGCGGTACTGAGAGAGATGCGTGCCTTCAGAAAGCGCCTGCGCTGCCTCAGAAGCATCGAGCCCCGCCGCTCCCCCACCATGGACGATCGTGGCGTAGTTGCGGATCCCCAGCGACCGGGCCTTGCGACCGGCAGTGGCCGACACCTGTCGGACCTTGTCCAGATCGAACTCTTCCTGCTTGCCCAGCCCTACGATCAACACCCGCCTCGCGGGGAAGCCGTGCGAAGGGTAGAGCAGTGCCGTGTCATTCAGCTTCCCCTTAAAGTCGCCGAGAGCAAGCAACTCGTGAAGCTGCCCGCCCAGGGCTCGGTCTGCTGCCGCGGTTGCGCCACCAGGCTCCGCTACCCCCTCAAAGAGGTTGACCACGATCATATCCGTCGTCTGTTCTTGGATCGCTCCCTGCTTGACCTCAATCTTCACCCTGCGCTCCTTCGTGTTCTCACAAATGGGATCATTCGTAGAGAAGCTCAGCCACCCAGTGGAGGCCCAATTCGTGCAGTTTCCCCGCGGTCGGCGCACCAGTGTCGCTATCCCAGCCATTCATTTCATAATACAATTGTATCGCCCGCTGGATCTCTTCGTGCGGCACGCGCACTCCCACGGCCGGGCCATCGTCGAATGGCGTCGAGAAGCGCCAGTGGGCCACATCGTCTTGGGGTCCGAATCCTTCTCGATAGTTGAAAGCTTGTGCCATGGCCAGCGCGCGCTCGCTCACCTTCATCAACTCGAACATACTGCTGTTCCAGCCTGTCACCCCTTGCACCAGATCACAGATGTGGTCCGCACTGAAGATATCGCGCATCATCATGCACAGCGTCAGACAATTGTCCAGCATCCTCCAAGCCTGCCGATACTTGAACAGTCTGACTTTCTCCGGTCCCAGATAGTCCGCGGCGACAGGTTGAAGAATCCCCAAGCTACGCATATTCTGGATGGGTGCCCCCTCCCTGGCCAGGGCCGTATCATGGACATTGTGCATATGGTCAGCACCGGTGGGCGAAGTGGCGTAGCCGATATTCAGACCAAACTTGATCCGCGGTTCATGCATGGGGATCTCCTGACCCTTCACTTGCATTGCGTAGCGCTCCGTTCCGCGCCCTATCTCCTGCGCGGCGCGCAGACAACCCTCGGCCAAAAGGTCGCCAAAGCCCTGCCGATGTGCGATCTGCTCGATCAGACGCAACATCACTTCAGCATCCCCAAAACGCAGATCCAGGCCCCCAGTGTCTGCAGGTGTCAGCAGCCCTCGCTCGCAGCACTCCATCGCCCAGGCGATGACCACACCTGTGGAGATGGTGTCCAGCCCATAGGCGTTGCACAGCTGGTTGCCATAAGCAACGGCTTCCAGGTCATCCACCCCACAGCAGGAGCCGAGAGCGGCCAGCGTCTCGTACTCCGGACCTCCGTAGACAGGATCGACCTGGTAGGGCTTGGCAGCCTGGACGCAGCGCTTGCAGTAGATAGGACATGCAAAGCAGGTGTCCCTCTCCACGAGGATGGTCTCGGTCATGGTCTCGCCGGTGATCGTCTCCGCCCCGTCAAAGGAGCCCTGCTGAAAGTTTCGAGTTGGAAGACCACCCCTGGCATCTAGAGAGATGAGAATCCCAGCGGTGCCATTATTATGGATCCCTCTCAGGTAGCCAGACTCCATAAAGTGGTCACGCAGCCAACGGGCAACTTCCCGTACCTTATCCCCGTCTGCCACTTCCACCTGACCACTGCCGCGCACCGCCACCGCCTTCAGGCTCTTGGAACCCATCACCGCACCCAGTCCCGTTCGCCCCGCCGCGCGGTTCACATCGTGCATCACGCACGCGTAGCGGACCTTATTCTCCCCTGCCAGACCGCACTGCGCCACGCGCACTCGCTTATCTCCCAATTCCTTGCGGAGGACTGCCTCTACATCCGCTGTCCGCTTTCCCCACAGATGCGAGGCATTGCGGATCTCCACCTGATCGTCCTTGATCCATAGGTAGACCGGTTCTTCGGCCTGACCGGAGATGACGATACCATCCCAACCTGCCCGCTTTAGCTCGGCACCCCAAAACCCTCCTGCTTCAGACGCCGCGAAGCCTGCTGTCAAAGGGGATTTAGCCCCCACTGCATGCCGGCCGCTGCCGCCCACCGGGGCGCCAGTCACCACCCCGGGGGCGAAGATGAGCAGGTTATCCGGCCCCAGAGGGTCCACCCCAGGCACCAGCTCCTTGAGAAGGTAGTGACCAATGACTCCCCAGCCGCCCAGGTAGGTACGGAAGAACTCTTCGCCGGGCTCATCAAGCGCCGTCTCGTGAGTCGACAGATCGACACGCAACACCTTGTTGTGGAATCCATAAGACACCGTAAGGTAGCCTCCTCTGCTCTAGCCAGCTGTGGACGCAGTTGCTGGTCGCGTCGGATTATATCGCCCCGGCGGTTGACGCACAAATGAAGTTGCCTGGCCTTGATAGCACATGTGATCCTTTGACAGCAGAAGATGTCCGCAATAGAATACAGCCCAGATTCAAGGATTGCCGAAGGCGCCACTCGCGAGAAGGCATTGCGTTTGTCAAGTGCGAGGGAAAAGTCGACCGCTCTGTGCGCTGGATTGCTCGTCAAGCCCATGAGGCCTATCGGACGGGACAAGGAGAGGAACCGACCGCCAGGCAGGCCGAGGCTTACACGCAGAGAATCATCTGGCCACCAGATGTGACTGTCACGACAGGAGCGGGCCGCAACCGTCGGGAACAGCAAGGCAACCAGGCGAGGCAGAACTCGTGCCGAAGGATCCCAACACGATGGGTGAAGACAAGGAAATGACCATTATCGAACACCTCGAGGAGCTTCGCGAGAGGCTGATTAAGAGCATCATCGCCTTGGCCGCCACCACGTTGCTCAGCCTGGCTTTCAGCTCTCGGCTGGTCAAGATCATCATGGTACCTGCTGGTGATGTGAAGCCGGTGTTCCTCCGGCCGACCGAGGGCGTGCTCACCTACTTCCGCGTAGCCCTCCTGGCAGGCGTGGCCCTGGCCTTGCCCATCATAGCCTACCAGATTGCCCAGTTCGTTCTCCCCGGAATGCAGGCTACTGAGAGGCGGTATCTGTTCCTTCTCCTGCCCGGCGCTGTTCTCTCTTTCGTAGCAGGCGCAGCATTCTCCTACTTCTTCATGCTGCCGGCGTCCTTGGGTTTTTTGGCCAATTTCGGCAGCGACGTCGCCGAGGCCAACTGGGCCATCGGTGAGTACATTGCCTTCGTCACCAATCTGATGTTCTGGACTGGAGTGATTTTCGAGGCCCCACTGCTGGCCTTTTTCCTGGCCAAGCTTGGTGTCGTCACACCTCAGATGCTGGCGAAGAACCGCAAGTATGCCCTGCTGGTGAGTGCTGTTCTTGCCGCTGTTATCACTCCCACACCGGATCCTTTCAACATGATGTTGGTCATGACCCCACTCGTCGTTCTGTTCGAGATCAGCGTCTGGGTCACAAAGCTGGCCAGGTAGGTATCACTCCCTCCACGCCGATCTCATTCCACGCTGCTGGTGACCTCTGCCGACCGCCAGGTCTCGTAGGGCCCCCAGATTGCTGTATGCCCTCCCCACAGGGCGAGACCTTTGCGGTTCCGCGCCTGAGCCAAACCGCAGACGATTTGTCTGAGCACGCGATGCGCCCAGGCTGATGGGAAGGTCTTGCGCAGGTCGAGGGTGTTCGGGCGGTCGCACGCATGCTGGTGGCGGGGCTGGAGCGTGGACACCATTGACTCCATCACCAGAGGCTGACTCGCGGGCTGGTGAGGATTCTCGGCAGGCTGCTCAGCCTGGGCTGTGATCTTGGCTGTCAGCTCTTTGGGACCCTTGTTCCCTGTGAGGGCCCGAATCAGCCACCCGACACGTTAAGTGCAGCGGCAATTGAGTATGCGATCAGCAACTGCCCGCTCGCGTAGGTCACCCAGATCACATCGTTCACCGACTTCCAGGTATGACCGCGGATCACCCAGTTGCCCAGAATCAGGTCAGAGATCATGAACAGCAGTGCACCAATTGCGAGCCCGATGTACTGGGCGTCGTAGAGGGCAAGTGTGATGGCCAAGGCAGAAGTGACGCCGAACAACAGTCCATAGAGGAGACTACCAACGTTGATCGCTCGGCTCTCATGCGGATTGCGCACCTGCGTGTACCATGCCCACAGCGAGAAGCTTACGCTGGCCAATAGCGCAACTGCAGAGGTCCAAAGCCCGATAGACGGTGCCGTGCGAATGAGATGTATGAACGCCGCGATGTAGAAGACGTGGCCAAGACCAAAGGCCATCATGCCAAAGATCAGCCGATTGGGCACCGCGACATATCGAGCCATAATCAGATCTCCCACAAAATCAGCCGCCATCCCCAAGAACATGAGGGAGGCATACCACTCCACAGGAGTCCCCCTTGAGCCTCCTTGCCAGCCCACAAACGCTGCCAGCAGGATCACTCCCTTGAGGAGTAAACGCAGAGGACGCGGAAGCCGACAGGTCTGGTCTTCGTTCAGCTTGCCAAAGAGCAAGCCGCCCACAAGCAAGGCAAACTCCAGGGCGAAAAGTCCGTACAGGATCCAATTCAATGTTGGCTCGTAGGGCAATGGGAAAATGGGCCACTCCTCCGTCCGTGGGAACGACACGCACACATGGCTCGATGCCGAACTCCAATCCCGCCAGGATTCCACTAATACTAGACAGAGGCGCTCAAAGCCCCAAATGCCTGACGGGACATCAAGGGGGGCCTGTGGTCTAGTGACCAGCGGCATCGACCGCGCCTGTCCTTCCATCCTCCACAGCGAGTTGTCATCCCGGTCAGTGTTGCAGTAATCTGTGATCGCAAGGAAGGCGGCAGCAGCCAACCGTGTGCTCCATGAGCCCACATGAGAGAGACGATCACTGACACGAGCAAAGTGATCAAGATCCGCTTCCGGGGGAACCCTTCGCATGGCAGTGAACAAGGACTCTGCCAACAGACGCGAATCGGGCAGTCGTGCGCCATGACCGCAACAAGATCCCCGATCACTGGGGGCTTGAAATATCCGGGGCGATATGTGCACTCAGCGTTCTTCGGGGAACTGACTTTACAGCGAGCCGGCAGGCGTCATTCCGGCGGCTCACGATCCGGGTGACGAAGGCAGACGACAAGGTCGAAGATTGAACGCTCCTACAGTCTGTAAGCGACTTGACCAGTCGGGCAGGGAGTGGACGCTGCTCGCGCTTCTCCAAACAGCTATACGCCAACTGCATTGGCTGCGTGGAGCACAATCTCAAGGATTCAGGTCCGTGACCCCGATCAGGGGGCGCTTTGGACTGCTTTGCGCCTTGAACGACAGCCGTAGATAGCCATTCCCAACGGAGGGGCGAGTGGACGAAAGAGCCAGGGGAAGCATCCAGGACCGCTTTGTCGGTTGTCTGCTGGGAGTGGCGGTCGGCGATGCTTTGGGCATGCCCGTCGAAGGCTGGTCAAGAGAAGCGATCCGCATGCGCCATGGTGTGCTGGCGGACCTTCAACCGTCATCATCTCGTGGGCTCCGCGCAGGTCAGTTCACGGATGATACGCAAATGATGCTTATGCATGCCGAGAGCATTGTCGCCGCAGGACGCGTCGACAGCGATGATCTGGCGCGGCGCTTTGTGGCGTGGCTGCGCTCCGGAGATGTTCGCGGTATCGGGGGTTCCACCCTGCAATCCATCCTTCGGCTGGAGCGTGGGGTTCACTGGAGCGAGAGCGGCCAGACGGGCGAGTTCGCTGCGGGCAACGGGGTGGCCATGCGCATCTCGCCTATCGGCTTGTTCGACTGCCAGCATCCTGAACGGCTGAGAGATGACGTGCTCACGGCCGGGGCGATCACTCATCGCAATCCTGAAGCCCTCGCCGGAGGCTTGGCCGCCGCCCACGCTGTGGCACGCCTGGCAACTGGTCGGGCCCAGCCAGCGACTCTGATCGAAGAGACGATCGCCTTCGTCGGCGACTGCGAGGTCAGTCGGAACCTGCAGCGCGCACAGGATTTGCAGGAATCCGCCGCACCAGCCTCTTTTTCCCTGGCGAGGCTGGGCACCAGCGGCTACGTCGTCCACACCGTGGCCAGCGCATTCTATTGCTTCATGCGCACGCCCAACGACTTTAAACAGACCGCCATCGAAGCGGTGATGGCTGGTCAGGACACAGATACCACCGCTGCTGTGGCCGGTGCTCTCAGTGGTGCATACAACGGGGTGGGCAGCATACCGCAAGGCTGGCTGGAGCAACTAGAAGCCAGGGAGCGCATTGAAGAACTGGCCAGCCAGATATGCGCGCTTGCCCTGCGACCGAGTGCTACAGCAGGCTGACCGGATCCACATCCACCTGCCAGCCACGCGCCAGAGACAGCCCAGCAAGTACCTTCGTGGGATCCGGGCCGCGCAGCACTATCTGCCAGCGATACCGCCCTCGTATGCGGCCGACAAAGCACGGAGCGGGACCGATCACATCTATGTCTGCTATTCCCATGCGCGCTATTCGATCGTCGAGCAGATGCCGCAGCTTCTCTGCTTCCTGCTCGCACCTCTTCGCGCCGGTGTCCACGAAAAGGAGCCGTACCAGGCGGCCAAAGGGCGGATACGCCTGCTGGCGGCGGAACTCGAGCTCTTGGTCATAGAACCCTTCATAGTCATGGTGGCTCGCCGCCTGAATAGAGTAGTGCTCAGGACTGTAGGTTTGGATGATCACCTTGCCACCCAAGATGCTGCGCCCAGCTCGCCCAGCAACCTGCGTCAGCAGCTGGAACGTGCGCTCTCCCGAGCGAAAGTCTGGCAAGTGAAGCGCTGTGTCCGCCGTAATCACGCCAACCAGAGTCACCAGCGGCAGATCCAGACCCTTGGCAATCATCTGCGTGCCAATCAGCACATCGGCCTGGCGATCCACGAATCTGGACAGGATCTCCTCATGCGCCCCCTTGGTACCGGTCACGTCGCGATCCCAGCGCAGGACGCGCGCCTGTGGGAAGAGCTCATGCACCACCTGTTCCACCTTCTGTGTGCCAATGCCGAAGAACTTGATGCGCTTGCTTGCACAGTGCGGGCACTCGGTGGGCACGGAGCATTGATAGTTGCAGTGGTGGCACAGCAGACGATTGCTGTCCAGATGAAAGGTGAGCGGGACATCGCAGCCAGGACATTTCATCACGTGACCACAGTCGCGACACATGACGAACGTGGCGGCGCCCCGCCGGTTGAGGAATAGGATCGCCTGCTCCCCCGCGGCCAGCGCGACTTCCATGGCTTGCCGCAAGGCACGGCTGAAGATGCTTCTGTTACCCGCCCTCAGCTCGGCGCGCAGATCCACTATCTGCACCGGGGGCAAATCCATGTAGAGCGCATCCTCGAACCCTGGCCCCATCCTCTTCACCTGGCCCGGCCGCTCGCTGAGATGGAATCGCTCCCTCTGCTCTTCAATGCTGCGCTGATGCCCCATGATGCGCTTGGGCAGCTGCAGTAGCGTGTACTCTCCACGCTGGGCACGATGGTAGGAAGTCACATCCGGCGTGGCACTGCCAAGGAGCACCAGCGCTCCAGTCAGTTCCGCCAGCTTCACTGCCACATCACGCGCGTGGTAACAAGGCATCTCCTGCTGCTTGTAGGTCCACTCATGCTCTTCGTCTAGCACGATCAGCCTCAGACGGGGCAGGGGAGCAAAGATGGCTGAGCGCGGGCCGACAACGACGTCAGCTTTTCCTTCACGAATTCGGCGCCATTCATCATAGCGCTCACCAGCAGACAGTCTACTGTGCAGTATGGCCAGACGATCTCGAAATCGTGCTGCAAACCGGCGAATCGTCTGTGGCGTAAGTGCGATCTCAGGTACCAGTACAATGCCCTGCCCACCCCCCTCTAACACCTTTGCCAAGGTCCGAAGGTAGATCTCAGTCTTGCCACTGCCAGTCACGCCGTGAAGGAGAAAAACCTCGCGTCCTCCCGAATCCAACGCATCCGCAATCTGCTGCCAGGCAAGCTCCTGGTCATCTGTGAACCTGGGCGGAACGGTGGTCACAAACTCCCGGCCAGCCAGCGGGTCTCGACGCATCTCGCGTCGGTCGAGCTCCAACAAACCACGCTCAGCTAGGCGCTCAACCACACCGCGTGTGACGCCCGCTTCAGCGCGCAGCTCCGCAAGAGGTATCACGAGCGGGAGCATACCAGTGTCCTGAGACCGCTGGTGCAGGTGGACCAGCACGTCTCGCTGTCGCCGTGCCCTCGACAGAGCTGCCAGGTCGCTTTCGTCAGGCAGAGCCAGCAAGCGTACCACCGTCTCTGTCTTGGGCTTGACCTGTGGTCCTCGCACTTCGACCTGCTGGCGCAGCCAGCCCTTGCGCGCCATCCGGTCCAGCAAAGAACGAAGACTCTTTATCCTCCTGAGCCGACGCTCCATTCGTGCCACAGGCATGGGGCTGCTCTCGTGCAGCAGGTCAATAACTCGCTGCTCTTCCTGGCTTGGGGATATGGCTCCCTCAGCGGCTTCCTGCAAGTGCACCATCGTCTGCGTCCGCCAGCTTATCCCTGGAGGGAACATACCCCACGCCACGCGATGAAGTGGTGTGTGATAGTATTGGCTCACCCAATGCATGAGTTCGATTTGATACGGAGTGAGGACAGGCCAGGGATCGATAATGTGCCCGATGTCCCTCGTCTGGGCAACGGGGGAAGAGTCGGACAGAGCCAGGACGATGCCAGCCAGTTCACGAGATCCAAACGGGACCCACACCAGTTGGCCCACAACGATGCCATCGCGCAGATGTGCCGGGACTGAATAGTGAAAGGTCTGTTGCAGGTTGGCGGGGCCTGGCGCACCTGCTTCTCTCTGGCGCCAGGAGGTGACCTTACGCCCGAGCGGAGAACGCACCACAACTTGGGCGAACAGCGGGTCTGCATCCACCGCGGTACTCCGCATCACTCGGGGACAGGCATTATCGAAGGTCAGGAGCGCAACAACGCTGCGGCGGCATAGCCCACCACGCTGCTACGATCGCCGGTAACGTCGCCAGAGTTCATGTATTTGAGCAGCACCGCACGGTTGGCGCCCAGCTTCTGTGCCGCTACCATGACCGCCGCTACCGGACCGCCGCCACAAGCTTCACCCTTATGCGTGGCCAAGGTGCGGGCCAAGCCTTCAGGATCATATGCAGTGACGTAGTCCAGCACCTTGTGATCCATCTGTACTGCGACCTCGTAGCTGTGGAAATGCGAAAGATCAGTGCTAGCCACGAGCAACACTCGGTCCTTTGCGATGGTCTCTGCCAGCGCCTGACCCAGTTGTGCAGCAGAGTCCCAGTCCTGGTCGCCCATCATAATCGGAGCCAACGCGAAATCGCCCAGAACATGCTGCAGGAAAGGCAATTGAATCTCAAGAGAGTGCTCCATGTCCTGCGACACACGGTTCAGTTGAATGTGACGCTCGACGCCGTGCACAAGCTCAACATCAACTGGCACCAGACCAAGGGGAGTCTCGTAGTACGCCTTGTCGGTAACAGCGAAACGGCCAGGATACACGCGGTGCACCGGTGAGACAAGAGCCACTCTGGAAATGTCCAAGCCGCGCAGCTGTGCATAGGCATAGGCAGCCACCTGGCCAGAGTACATGTAGCCAGCGTGTGGGGCAACCAGACCAATCAGCTCACCTCGCAACGAGTCTGAGGGCACGCCATCCAGAAAGCCGGAGATCGCGGCCTTTAACCTCGTTGGATCACCCGGATACCAGGACCCAGCGATGACCGAATGCCGTACGTCATCCTGCGTCGGAGACGGTTGGTCGAAACGGGAATCCCTTGCGGCCATTCTTTTGCTCCTTCCGTTCACAGGCGGACTACCCGTTGCTTGGTCCGACACTTCTCAGCGGCAATGATGGCAGCGATTTGCTCAACAGTGCAGTCCAACTGGCTATCGCGATTGACGACCACGTAGTCAAACTCATGAATCCGCTGCATCTCTTCACGTATGGTCGCGATGCGCCGCTGTAAGTCAGCAGCTGATTCTGTTCCCCGTGCACGCAAGCGGCGGAGCAGCTCTTCCTCAGAACTCGCAATCAGGAAGATCAGGATCGCATCAGGTATGATGCTCCGCACCGTAGCCGCACCTTGCACATCAAGACGCATGACTACGTCCTGCCCACTGGCCAGAGCACGGCGCACCTGCGCCTTGGGAATGCCCTTGTGTTCACCGTACACCACGGCGTGCTCTAGCAATTCCCCGTTGCGCATCAGATCCAGAAACTCTTCCTCAGAGAGGAAGAAGTAGTCTACGCCGTGCCTTTCGCCCTGCCTGGGAGCTCTGGTGGTCGCAGTGACCACAAAATGAAAAGGGTAGTTCAGCTCCTGCATGCGCTTGATCACAGTGTCCTTGCCCACTGCAGAAGGGCCGGAAACCACCACCAGGAGAGGGTTGGGCTGTTCCAGGTATGGCCTCAGGGAAACCGAGTCCCTGGCACTGGTATTACAGGAAGACTGCATCATCTCATCAGCTCCTGAGGACCTGTCCGCCAAGAAGAACCGCCCGGGCTGCTCTCGAAGCACCCGGCCCTGAATGAGTGCGCCCGGCCAGCCGCTGGCATGGCTCGTCGTGCATCGGACAGACTCTGTCTTGTGCTCCGCCGCCAGTCTTGGAGGACACAGACGGTCGAGGTATAATTGTGGAACAGAGACCGATCACAGCAAAGCCCCTGTATCAGGAACGCTTTGACAGACGGAGTGTAACATGCCGATCTATGAGTATCGATGTCGCAGATGCCACCGGCGCGTCACCATCTTGTTGCGCAGCTTCAGCGACGTTGAGACTGTCAAGCCCCAATGCACCTATTGTGGGCACGATGAACTCGACCGCTTGGTGTCACGCGTGGCGATAGTCAAATCAGAAGATGCGCGGTTGGATGCTTTGGCCGACAATATGGACTTTGGCGACCTGGACGAGAACGATCCGCGCAGCATCGCACGTTGGATGAAGAAGATGTCTGCCGAAGCCGGTGAAGACATGGGCGACGAATTCCACGAAGCAATTAGTCGAATGGAAGCCGGACAGTCCCTGGAAGAGATCGAGGAGGCCATGCCTGACCTCGGTGCTGAACCTGGCGTAGACATGTAGATCCGCCGGAGCTTGCAAGGCCAGAGCCACACACAACCTCACTAGGGATGAAACCCCGCCGTCATGTGGGCCAGGACAGAATCTGGCACTTCAGACTCCTGTGCCTAGAACTTTTCGCTGCGCTCGACATCCAGCACAAAAACGGTTGCTCCGCCGATCTGTACTTCGACCGGCCTGGGGATGTACAGCTCCCCCGCCTCGGCCACCGGGGGCAGAGGACTGACCATCTGGGTTCTGGCACGGCAATTCTTCCGAATAATGTCAAGCACGCTATCCACCTGGTCTGCCTCGGTGCCGACAAGGATGGTGGCATTCCCCTCCCGCAGGAATCCACCGGTACTGCTTATCTTGGTACACCGATGGCCCTCCTGCTGCAAGGTGCGGATGAGCGTGTCGGCATCATCAGTGTGCACAATGCTCATGATGAGCTTCATCTGTCCCACCCTCCTCCCTCAACCCGGCGTGGGGGTTCTGTGCTGCTCTGCCTGTTCCGTCAAGAGACGCTTCACTCGCTTGCGAATGGAATCGTGTAGGTCCGCCACAGGTCGGGTCGCGTCAAGGACAAACCACCGTTCTGGCTCCGCAGCAGCCATCCGCAGGTAGCCCTCCCGAGCCCGCCGGTGAAAGTCCGGATCCTGCTGATCCATGCGATTCCACTCGCCCGTGCCCTTACGAAAACCCTTCTCCTTTCGACGCAAGCCCTCTTCGACATCTATGTCCAGATAGACAACGAGATCAGGGCGCAATCCGCCGGTGGCAAAGGCCGTGATGCCCTCCAACAACTCTCGATCTAATTCATGCCCATAGCCCTGGTAGGCCATTGTCGCTTCGGCATAACGATCACACAGCACAACCTTGCCAGCCTCGAGGGCCGGCCGGATAACCTGCCCCACAAGCTGGGCGCGGGACGCCGAGTAGAGTAACGCCTCCGCATTTGGCAGCATCTCCACGTTATTCACATCATGCAACACAGCACGGATCTGATCGCCGATGTCCGTGCCCCCCGGCTCACGTACGAGCAAGACAGGACGCCCCTCATGGACAAGTTCCTCATAAAGAGCCTGAAGCTGCGTCGTCTTGCCGCTGCCATCCGGTCCTTCAAAGCTGATGAAGCAACACATCTCGGGCTCACTAGTCCACGTAGATGCACACTCGTCGGTAGGGCTCTTTGCCCTTGCTGCGGGACAACAGATTAGCTGAGCGGGCCATCTGGTGCTGCCTCCTGCGGACAAAAGCATCCTGCGGAGCTAGCGCAACAGATGAGCGCTCACCGCCAATGATCCTTTCAATAGCCGCTTCAGTCTCCTGCATCGCCGCACTGAAAGGGTCAGACGTCGGCGCAAGACCGAAGATGTCAGCAAGCGATTTCTCCATCTGCGTCACAGTGTTGCTGCGCAACACATAGACAGACAACCCCGCTCTCTCTGCGTCAGCGATGGTCTGGGGACGCTTGCGATAGTAGCTCTTGGATGTCATCAGAACGTCGGCCCCGCCCAAGTCCTTGACCAGAACAATGGGGACACGCAAGGCCTTGCCAGCTTGGCGCAGCCGGTTCTGACTGATCCCATAGGGGAAGATGCGCACGGCGCGCGAAGGTTCTTCAACGCTCTCTTCGCTGGGGATAAACGGTGTCTGGCGCCGCACCTTGGGCTGCGCTGGAGCCTTTTCAACGTGAATCTCCCCATCGGCATCCCGCCGGCGGATCTCCGCAGGAACGGATCGCCCACGCAGCATCGCATCTACGGCCGCTGTGACATCGTGGCGGATTGCCACGCTCTCCCAATCTTGGATCTCTACCACCACGTCAAACGTCGGCGGTGCCTTGCGCTCCAGGACCGACTTTTGTGTGCCACGACGACGAGCTTCCTCGTCACTCAGGGTCACGGTCTGGATGCCACCGACCAGGTCACAAAGCGTGGGGTTCATCATCAGATTGTCCAGCATGTTCCCGTGAGCGGTGGCCACCAACTGCACTCCGCGTTCGGCGATAGTGCGGGCAGCAGCCGCCTCCAGTTCGGTGCCCATCTCGTCGATGACGATGACTTCGGGCATGTGATTCTCGACGGCCTCAATCATCACTGCGTGCTGCATCGTCGGCGTTACCACCTGCATTCGACGCGCGCGGCCAATGGCTGGGTGGGGGATGTCGCCATCCCCTCCTATCTCATTGGACGTGTCCACGACAACCACTCTCTTTTTCTCAGCCAGAACGCGTGCCACCTCGCGCAACAGCGTGGTCTTTCCCACACCTGGGCGTCCCAATAGCATGATGCTCTGACCGGACTCTACGATGTCCCGGATAATATCAATGGTGCCATAGACTGCCCGGCCTACCCGGCACGTCAGGCCGACAATGTGCCCCTGCCGGTTGCGGATGGCTGAGATGCGATGAAGCGTGCGCGCAATGCCTGCGCGATTATCGTCACCAAAGTCTCCAATGCGGCTGGCCACATAATCGATCTCTGCCTGAGCGGTCTCCTGTGTGCTCAGTTCGATTTCTCCGTCCACAAAGCGTGCTTCAGGACGCCGACCGAGATCCAGTATGACCTCCAGCAGATCCTCGCCACGGTTGGCGGCCTCCAACGAGGCTGCAATGGGTGGCGGCAAGACAGCCAGAAGCGCGTCCAGGTCGTCCGTAATCTCCAACTTGGCCAAACTCTGATTACCTCTCACTAAGCCGTGTTATGATGCGAGTCCTAATGATCTCCAGTTTCAGTGCGGGAGACGGTCGGTGTAATCTCCACTCTCTTCTCAAATGCGGGCACCAATCTTCGCCGGGGCTCCCTGACGCGCACGGTGGTGTGCTTGACCAACAGCGAGTAGGTGTCAGCGGGCACAAACCCTCGTTCTTCCAGTACTGCCTGCATGCCCCCTTCATATTCGCGCACCGCACAGTAGGTGGGTTGTGAATGATCTGCTAGCAGCGCCAGACCATGATCCAACATCTCCGCAGCACAGCCGGGCGCATTGGGATCCCATATCAGGCGCAACCACGCACCGCGTGGTCTGGAGAGCAAGTGCAGGCAGCCTAGTGTCTGTCCACCCCGGCTGCGCAGCACGTGGGCCTGTCCTGCATCTGAACCCAGTGCGTCGAAGAGCAGGGGAGCGCCACGTGAGTTGTCCAACTCTTCTGTTTGTAGCACCGGCCGAGGCGTAGCTTTGTACCACAAGTGCCACACGTCCGAACAATCGTCGGATTGCACGGGCTGTATCCTTGGGCTCAACTGACCGGTTGCTTCGTCCGTGCCGGTTTCGCCATCTGGCAGGCGAGGCCACGTCTCGCCATCTGGTGGGCGAGGCCATGTCTCGCCATCTGGTGGGCGAGGAGGACGGCAGAACACCCGCTCATGACAGTAAACCACGAAGCTGGCCTGACGAAACACGTCCTCCGCGGCGCTGCCCTCGCGCAAACAGGCGAACAGGCGCTGCACTTGGCGTTCCCCTGCGGCAATGCACAAATGCAGCAACAAGCGGTACCAGATGGTAGCTATGTCCTCTGAATAGTCCAGGTGTGGAGCCATACGCACTACTCTCCACACCCGACCCGATTGCTCCCCTCTCGCCTGGGCGAAGCCCCACAGGTAATTGGGATGATCGAAAGCTCGCGCAACGTAGGTGAAGGTCCCCCAGCTGGATTTGAGGAAACAGTTCCGCAGAGCAGCCTGCAGCGGCCTGGGCAGTTCCCCCAACAACGCGCTCTTGGGATCCAACTCTACGCTGGCGGTCTGCAGTCCGCGCATCAACCCAATGTGACGCAATCCGAAGGGCGTAATCAAGAATCACCTCTGTCCTGACCAATCACAGGGTCACTTCTGTGACGCTCTCTGTTCCGGGAGGGGCATAGCCGCTTCAGACAAACGACGGGACTTGAGTCCGTTTGACCCCATCTCACTGATGGCGGGACTCTGCTGGGGACGGGACATGGCGAGGAAATAGCGATGAAAACGCAGATCATCGCTGAGTTCCGGGTGGAAGGCAGTGGCCAGCAGATTGCCCTGCCGAGCGGCGACGACAGCTCCACCCGGCAAGCGGGCTAGCTCCTGGACGCTATCGCCAACGCTCTCGATCAAGGGCGCACGGATGAAAACGGCACGAAACGGCCTGTCGCGCTCCTCTTGCATGCTTGCCACGTCCAGTTCTGGAATCCCCAGGTCCGTTTCAAAGCTGTCCACCTGGCGTCCGAAGGCGTTGCGCTTCACAACAATGTCCATGACGCCAATCAGTGGCTGGTCTCGACCGATATCTCTGGCCAGCAGGATCATTCCTGCACAAGTGCCCCAGACAGGGACGCCTTCCATGACCATCCGGCGAATTGGCTCAACCAGCTGAAAGGCCACGGCCAGTTTGCCAATCGTAGTGCTCTCCCCCCCAGGGATGATCAGTCCATCGACGCCGTGCAGCTGCTCCACGCGGCGCACTTCGACCGTTTCGACACCCAGGCTGCGAAGTATCTGCGCGTGCTCGATGAAGGCACCTTGCAGAGCTAGGACTCCGTACTTTCTCCCCACTACCATCCTCGCACAGCCAGGCGCTCGGCTTCCGGAATAGAAGAAATCTCCAAGCCTGGCATGGGTTCGCCAAGCCCTTTTGACACGTCTGCGAGGATCTGCGGATCGTTGAAGTGGGTAACGGCCTTCACGATAGCCGCCCCACGGTGCGGTGGGTCTGCCGACTTGAAGATTCCTGAGCCTACAAACACGCCATCCATACCCAATTGCATCATCATGGCTGCATCCGCGGGGGTAGCAATCCCACCTGCCGCGAAGTTGACCACCGGTAGCTTGCCAGTCTCTGCCACCTGCACTACGAGGTCGTAGGGTGCCCCCATCTCTTTGGCTGCCGCCATCAACTCCTCAGGCGCCATGCCCTGCAACTGACGGATAGCGCCCCAGACGGCCCGCGCATGGCGCACTGCCTCGACTACATTACCCGTACCCGCTTCCCCTTTGGTACGGATCATGGCAGCACCCTCGCCAATGCGACGCAGTGCCTCGCCCAGGTTGCGGCATCCGCAAACAAAAGGAACCTTGAATGGGTGCTTGTTTATGTGATGCTCTTCGTCTGCTGGGGTAAGGACCTCGCTCTCGTCTATATAGTCCACACCCAATGCTTCTAGGACCTGGGCCTCCACAAAATGCCCGATACGACACTTCGCCATCACTGGAATGCTAACGGTATCCATGATGCGCAGTATCAACTCAGGGTCACTCATGCGCGCCACGCCACCCTGGGCCCGGATGTCAGCCGGCACCCGTTCGAGCGCCATCACGGCACAGGCACCGGCATCCTCGGCGATCCTGGCGTGCTCAGGTGTCACCACGTCCATGATGACACCGCCCTTGAGCATCTGTGCCAGGCCAGCCTTAACCTTCCACGTTCCTGTCTCTACTTCCACTGCTCAATCCTCCTGAGAAGCTACGCAAAGGTAGCAAATGAGCATAACGTGCCTAGCTACAATTGTACCGCCATTCCAGCCAATCTGCAAGTACTCGGTGATTTGACAGATCGAACATTTGTTCTTACAATGGGAGTGTACAGCGTGTGGCGAGGTGCTTCTGTGAACAGACAGGAGAAGATGAAGCTACTGACGCGAGCGGCACAGTACGATTTGTGCACACCCTCTGGTACCACCCCCAGGACGAGGACCAACAAACCGGAGAGGCCACACCCATCGCTTCCGTATGACATCGCACAATGGCTCTATCCTGCCGCCCTGCCAAATGGCCAGCACATCGCCCTGCTAAAAGTCCTGCAGTCGAACATGTGTCAGAACAACTGCGGATACTGCGGAATGCGACGTTCACGCAATGTGCAGAGATGCGAGTTCCGCGCAGACGAGCTCGCCGCGGCGTTTGCGCAACTGGCCCAACGCCGAGTGGCCCAGGGGCTGTTCCTGAGCTCAGCCATCTGCGGAAACGTGTCGAGCACACAGGAGCGTATGATCGCAACTGTCGAGCTGCTGCGATTCAAGTACCAGTTCACTGGCTACATACACTTGAAGCTGCTGCCGGGCTGCGAAGCAGCTGCCGTAGAGCGAGCAGTGCAGATTGCCGACCGCGTCTCAGTGAACCTGGAAGCGCCGAATGCCGAGCGTTTGGCGCGTTTGAGCGCCGACAAACGGTTCGAACAAGACCTGATGCAGCCCATCTTCTTGGCGAAGCATTTCATAGACCAAGATCTGGACTCCAAGACGGACCTAGCGACCCAGTTTGTGGTCGGCGCTGCTAGAGAGTCAGATCGTGAAGTTCTTGCCACCGTGGAGCGCCTGCACCGTGATTTTGGCCTCACGCGGGCGTACTTCAGCCGCTTTCAGCCCATATCGGACACTCCGCTCGAGAACTTGCCGGCCACACCCCTTGTTCGCCAGAACCGGCTCTACCAGGGCGACTACCTGCTCCGCTTCTATGGCTTCACGATCCAAGATCTGACCTTTGACGGCTCCGGAAACCTGCGCAGCGACCTGGACCCGAAGATGGCTTGGGCACAGCGGCATCCAGAGTTCTTCCCCGTCGAGATCAACCGCGCCAGCAGAGAGGAGTTGCTCCGCGTGCCGGGTGTCGGGCCGCGGTCGGTGGCACGCATCTTACGCTTGCGGCGTCAAGGTAGGTTCCGCTATATCGAGGATCTGCGAGCAATCGGAGCTGCCGCCCGGCGAGCTGCTCCGTTCATCCTGCTGGACGGACGGCGCCCTCCGCAACAACTGCGCCTTATGATATAGCTCAGGGACCGATGGTGCTACGCAGCACGACAAGTGCAGCGCACGCATGTAGAGGGGCTTGGCCCACACCTTGCGAGTGCGTTTTGCCTCCATTTCGGGCGCCTGCCACTGCCACCCTGGTGACCTCCAGACGCTCTTAGCCACTATGCCATCAACTGTAGTTCGGAGCCGTCCGGCGTGTCGCGGACTTGCCAACCAAGGGCAGCAAGGCGTTCCCGCAACTTGTCAGCAGTTGCCCAGTCTCGGCGAGAACGGGCCGCTTCGCGCTCTTTCACGAGGGCCAAGACCTCTGCAGTCGGTCCGGCAGCTGCTTCTCCCTGAGCATCTTGGACCTGTTGCCACACTTCGGCCGGTATGCCCGTCCTCAACTCGGGCATCCGAAAAGGGCCCAACTCAGTGATAGGGAACGTGTCACCGTCGGAGAAACACTGCCCTTTCTTACCGCGGCAAATGGTGACCCCTCCGCGTCCCATCACTTGACAACTGGCTGCCACTAGATCCAGTGTCAGAGCAGTGTGCTCGTCAATGCCAACGACTACCACGTCCTGCGGAAGCATGGCAAACAGCTGCTCGAAACGAGCCCGTCCAACGAAACCGCGGCTGGTGTCCAGTTCCGCCCCACCCTCCTTGTTGTCCCAATGAGAAACGATGGCCAACGACAGCCCATAGGGGCCAAAGAGGTCGAGTCCAGGGCACCAGTGCAAGTCATCTCCCACTTTGTAGATCTCGTAGACGGGCAAAGCCTGAGAGCTGGCAGCTATTGCACCCGCGCTGGCCAGGACGATTGCTGCGCCAAGGCGATGGCGAGCCTGGAGTGTATGCCAGGCCAAGCTGTCTCGCAACTGACGCACAGCATAGGTCGGGCTCCCCGCCCCAGCGAAGATGATGTTGGCCTGCAGAAGAGGCGCTATGATCTCCGCATCGGCCGGACTGAACGGTGTCCCACGCCTGCGGGCTGGCACAGCCGTGACTTGAGGATCATAGTTTTGCAGGTGATGGCGTATGAAATCGGCTACCTTTTCGGCCACAAGTGCCGAGTTCGGCTGGAAACCTGCTGGTGTCTCCAGCACTGCCATGCGAATGGGCGGCTCCAGGCGCTGCATCAGCCAGTCATAGATACGCTGGCCGCTGGCCGCAGCTTCACCGGAGCTGAACAGAACGACAAGGCCTGGTTTCTGTGACAGTATCGCATTCTCCCTTCAGCGCAATCCATCCACGAACGGGGCCACCACTTGCATGAACTCCTCGGGACACTCTTCGTGTGAAACGTGACCGCAATTGGGGATCACCGCCAGTTCCGCGCCGGGCAACTTCCCGGCAAGGCGCACACTCTGCGCGGTCGGGACCCAGGTGTCGTCGTCCCCCGTAATGACCAGGGCTGGCAGAGCGATGCGCTCAAGCTGCCCCTCTAGCTCTAGAGGCCGCCCGGCCAAAACGAACTCCCAGAAGGCACGGTCCCAGTTGTCGACTCGGAGTGGTTTCTTGTAACCGGTGATGACCTCTGGATTGATCTTGCTGGGGTCGTGCCAAGCCGTCGGTAACGCGCTCTCCAGTCGAGGCACAAAATAGCGCACCAGAAGTGGCCCCAGTCGCTGTATCTGGGGAAGCCGGAGCAGCGAGCGAGTCCACGATGGCCCGACCCCGCCTCCCTGAATAGCTGGACTGACGAGTATCAACGCTTGCACACGCTCAGGGAAGTGCAGGGCAGTCAGCACAGCAATCGTCCCCCCGGCCGAATTGCCCACCAGAATCGCTTGCTGCGCCCCGAGCTTATCTAGCAGCCCGATGGTCAGCCGAACCTGTGCATCAGCAGTATAGGGGCTCTGGCCCGCCCACTCGCCAGGCAGGGGGCGCTCAGTCAGGCCGAAGGCGGGACGATCAAAAGCGACAACCGTGCCAAACTGACCCAGCGGCGTCATCACCTCATGCCAGGAGAACAGACTGGCGCCAAAACCGTGAAGCAGGAGCAGTACCGGCTCACCTTCGCCAACAAGCTTATAGTGCACGTCCAGTCCATTGACATCCACGAACCGGCTGTCAGCATCCGCCAATTGCTGCGCTGGCACGGTGTCGTCAAGCGGCGGGATGGGGATTAGGAACGGGCCGACCAGCAGCAGGGCCAGCAGCACAGTGATTGGGATCAAAACGAAGCGAAGGAGACCTTTCATGCGCTCAGTCCAACG
>JBFEPU010000010.1:0-20492 GCA_041549915.1 Anaerolineae bacterium
CCCATTTGACGCTTTGACCCATGGCTGGGTCATCGGCCTACTGGCACTGCTCACTCTGATCGAGGTGCTGGTGGACAAGATCCCCGCGGTGGATACCATAAATGATATCATACAGACCGTTGTGCGTCCCGCAGCGGGAGCCATACTCTTTGCTGCCAGCAGCAATGCCATCGCGGACATGCATCCAGTTCTGGCCATGGTCTGCGGTATCCTCGTCGCAGGTACTGTGCACGCAGCAAAAGCCACAGCCAGACCCCTGGTCACGGCGACGACAGCCGGCACGGCAAATCCGATGGTCAGCACGGCGGAAGACGTCACCGCCGGCGTCGTTTCCGTCCTCTCCATCTTGATGCCAATCGTCGCCTTTCTGCTCGTCGTGATCGGTGTTTGGCTCATCCTCCGTGCTCTGCGTCAGCGCAGAGCACGTGTTTGACGGCAGAGTCGGTATGGAGCAGCCGCTAATCAAGGAGCGGTTGAGTTCCTTGCCGGCAAAGCCAGGCGTCTACCTGATGAAGGATGACGCCGGGAAGGTCATCTATGTCGGCAAGGCTATCCGTCTGCGTGATCGAGTCCGCTCCTACTTCCACGCTGCCGGCGGCCAGACGCGCAAAGTGCGCCGTCTGGTACAGCACCTTACGGACTTTGAGTTCATCGTTACCGGCTCCGAACTGGAGGCGCTGATCCTTGAGTGCAACCTGATCAAGAAGTACCGCCCGCGCTACAACGTTCGGCTCAAGGATGACAAGCGCTATCCCTACATCAAAATCACGCTGCAGGAGGATTTCCCACGAATCTACACCGTCCGGCGCATGGAGAACGATGGTGCTCGCTACTTCGGCCCCTACACGTCATCCAAAGCGGTGCGACAGACGATGGAGTTGCTGCGCAAGCTGTTCCCCTACTTGACGTGCAAACGCGAGATCACAGGCCAGGACAAGCGCCCCTGCCTGTACTATCACATTGGCCGCTGCGCAGGGCCTTGCATCGGGGCCATCTCGCCAGAGGAGTACCGGGCTCTGATTGAGCAGATCATCCTCTTCCTTGAAGGCAAGCAGGAGCGCATTGTCAGCCGTCTACAGCGCGATATGGAAGAGGCGGCACAGGCATTGAATTTTGAGCGGGCGGCGGCTCTGCGGGACCAGATCCAGGCCCTCCAGCAGGTCATTGAGAAGCAGAAGGTCATGTTCGCAGCGGGAAGCGACCAGGATGTGATCGCTTTCGCTCGTGAGGATGGCCAGGCTTGCGTGCAGATCTTCTTCATCCGTGCAGGGAAGCTGATTGGGCGCGAGTACTTTGTCCTTACTGGTACGCAAGACGTGGAATCCCCGGAGATCATGACCTCATTTGTCAAGCAGTTCTACGACAAAGCGGCCTACATCCCTTCGAGAATCCTGCTGCAGCATAACATCGACGAGGCTCTGGTCATTGAAGGCTGGCTGCGCAAGAAGCGTGGGACGAAGGTGACCATCCGTGTGCCACGCCGCGGCAAAGGGCGCCAACTGGTGCAGATGGTGGCGGAGAACGCCTTGGAGACCCTCGCTCAACTGCAGGCGGAGTGGGCGGCAGAGCAAGCGCGCCAGGTCACGGCGTTGGATGAGTTGCAGACACATCTGGATCTGGCCCAAGCGCCAACACGGATCGAGTGTTATGATATCTCTAACATCCAGGGCAAGTCCGCCACTGGCAGCATGGTCGTGTTTGTCAAGGGTGTGCCACGCAAGAGCGACTACCGTCGATTCCGCATCAAGAGAGTAGAAGGCGCCGACGACTATGCCATGTTGCAGGAAGTGCTGGGCAGGCGGTTCAAGAGGGTCGCAGGTGAGCAGCAGCGGGGGATCGATGAGGAGGGCTGGGGTATCCTCCCTGACCTGCTCATCGTGGATGGGGGCAAGGGTCAGTTGAACGCGGCGCTCAAGGTGATGGCTGAACTGGGCGTGGATCACATCCCGGCCATCGGGTTGGCCAAGCAGCGGGAGGAGGTGTTTGTCCCTGGCCGCTCCAAGCCCATCCTGCTGCCTCATGACTCGGAGGCACTCTATCTCTTGCAGCGTGTACGCGATGAGGCACACCGTTTTGCCATCAGCTATCACCGCCGGCTGCGGCAGGGCAAGGGGCTGACCTCTGCGCTGGATAACGTCCCTGGTATCGGTCCCAAACGGCGCCAGGCCTTGCTGAGGCGTTTTGGCTCGGTCGAAGCCATCCGCGAGGCGTCAGTTGAGGAGTTGGTGACGGTAAAGGGCATGAGCAGGGAGGTGGCGGAGCGCGTCAAGGAGCAACTGTGAAGGTTACCGTCGAGACACGCGGGAAGCAGAGGTGCTTCTTCTGATCTCACAGACTCCGGGCCCTCTGTGCCTCATTGGATCCCTCACCAGAGCTTGAGGATTCTGCTACGATCTCAGAGTCGTCAATCATTCGACAGGGAGGACAGGGATGAACGATTGGCTGTTTAATCCATTGCGCCTTGGCACCAGGCGAACCGGCGGTGGCCTCACCACCACTGAAGGGACTGGCCCGTTGCCTTTGGGCAGACAACTCGGCCTGTATGGCACTCTCGTGCTCGGCAACTTTGCCAGCAGTTTCCTAGAAGCCTATCGGGCTAGCCAAGTCTGGCGCCCGAGCCTGCTGGCGCTGTTTTTTGGGATGATTGTGGGCCTGGTTTTGTTGCCCGGCGCCACAGATGCGAACAAGATGAACGGTGAGCGCGAAGAATTGGTGCAGTTCGCCATGGTCTTTACCTACGGCATGGGCTGGCAGAGCCTCCTCGGGGCCGCCATCCAGGCTGTGGCGGGCATGTAGACCGTAGACCAGCAAGATGTAGGATGGCATAGCGGTGTCCGAGTCGATCTCTCACCTGAGGCGCGTACAGAACCAGGTGAGTGAAGCCGAGACAGACTGAGTAAGGCTGCTATTTGAATCGGAGGGCACATGTCCCACATCCTCGTGATCGGCGCAGCAAGCATTGATGTGAAGGGCCGTGCGGATACCGAACTGCAGCCCGGCACTTCGGTGCCTGGTGACGTCACGGTCAGTTTCGGTGGGGTCGGGCGGAACGTGGCTGAGAACCTGGCACGCCTGGGCCAGCCCACGATTCTGCTCTCGGTTGTGGGCCGTGATCCCTTTGGTGCCCAGATCCTCGAACGCACGTCGAGCGCCGGTGTGGATGTGAGCAAGGTGATCATCTCCGCTGACTATCACTCCGCGGCGTACATTGCCGTCCTGGATGAAGAGGGCAGTCAGGCGTTTGCCGTTGACGAGATGGATATTATGGAGCTCGTCACGCCGGCGCACATCTATGCACACCGCAAGTTGTTCAAGGGCGCGGCCATGCTGGTGCTCGATGCCAACCTCTCTGCGCAGGCTCTAGCCTCGGCCACTCGGATAGCTGGCCGCTACAAAGTGCCCGTTGCTCTCGATCCTACCTCAGCAACGTTGGCTCCGAAGCTGAAGGACCACTTGGCGGATCTGGCCATGATCATGCCCAATGTGCCCGAAGCAGAGGTGCTGTGCGGACATCTCATCCCAGGCCGTAAGGCAGCAATGGCGGGAGCCCAGGAATTGGTGGGGCTTGGCGTGGAACTCGCCATCATCACGCTCGCCGAGGAGGGGCTGTGCTACGCGACCTCACGCGAGAGCGGATACCTACCGGCTATCCGTTGCGAAGTAGTGGACTTTACTGGGGCTGGCGACGCACTCACCGCGGCTGTGGTCTACGGATTGGTGAACGGTTTCCCCATCGGCGAGGCGGTACGCCTGGGCATCTCAGCGGCCACGCTCACCCTAAAGTGTGCCGACACGGTATGCCAGGATCTCAGCTTGGAGCGTCTCTACGATCAACTCGTGATATAGGAGCAGGACACAGGAGCGGCTTCTCTGTCCCGACCCCGAGTTCTATCCTAGTGGTAGCGCTTGACCTCAAACCGATACAGGTCCACAGGCTCGCGCGAGCCGATGCCAGCCTTGCGCCTGGCGATTTCGACCTGATACTCCGCTGTGTCGATCCCTTCCAGGTCAGGCAGCAACAGCCCCCTTCGCCATCCTGACTGTACAATCACTCCGTACCGCTTGGGATCCAGCTGTGCAATTGACTCGATCGGTTCAGGCGTCGAAAGCACATCCACAGATATCTCCAGCTCATCCAACTCGCTGGCTTGGACCGGCGGGAAGCGAGGATCACGGGTTGCGGCACTGATGGCATTCTGCATGACCTCCTCTGCTGCATTCACACTCGTTGGCTCAAGTGTGCCGATGCAGCCCCTCAGGGCGCCACGTTTGTGCAAAGAGACAAAGACGCCAGCCCGTTGCGCCATCTCGGGGGTCAATTCCCCGGGAGGGTGGCCACCGCTTCCCTCGCGTACAAAGCGCACGATCGTATCCCTAGCCAGTTCCACCAAGGGATGATGTTTCTCCTCCATTGTGCCCTCCCAAGCTACCGCAGCTTGATCAGTCCTTCAGCAAGGCCGCCAGCGCGTCCGGCCTGTTGGTGATGATCATGTCAACCCCTTGCCCTATCAGCTGTTGCATCTCTGTGGCCCCATCCGGAGTCCACACATTGACGCGATACCCTTTGCGCCTTGCCCAGGTCAGGTAGCCATCGGTCACTGTCTCATATTGCGGATGCAGCGCATCAGGGCGTGCCAATGGGCGCAGCCAGGCTCGGCGCAGACAAAGAGGCAGATCGCCTGAATACAGCAGACCCGTGTGCAGAGTGGGAGCCAGTTGCCTGATACGACGGAGAACCAAAGGGTTGAACGAAGACAGGACCACCCGCTGCTCCAACTTGTGCTCACGTACGATAGCGATCACCTTCGACTCTAGGCCCTCTGTGCCAATGCCCAGGTTCTTCAGCTCGATGTTCAGAAGCAAGTCATCCCCAGCCCATTGGACAACCTCGAGCAGCGTGGGCATCCGCTCACCGCGAAACTCTGCTCCAAACCAAGAACCGGCATCCAGCGCCTTGAGGTCGGCCAGGGGAAGGTCTTGGACGCGACCTTGTCCGTCTGTCGTCCGATCCACACTGAAATCATGGCTCACCACCACTTCCCCATCGGCACAGAGCATGACATCGAGCTCAACACCATCCGCTCCCATCTCGCGAGCCTTCTGAAAGGAAGCGAGCGTGTTCTCAGGTGCTACTTTGGGTGCCCCACGATGTCCAAAGTTCAGCGGGCGAGTGCCGTAGGGAAAGCCCTGTGCAGCCATTGTGTGCCTACTGCGGAAACTGCCTAAACGTCCATTCGAGTGGATTGACCAGGACGCCACCGACACGCATCTCCCAGTGCAGATGCACGCCGGTGGAGAGGCCTGTGTTACCCGCGTGCCCGATCACATCCCCCTGGGCGACCTGCTGGCCCTCGGCGACAAGAATCTCTGACAGGTGGTAGTAGCCAGAGTACACACCCAGGCCATGGTCCAGGATCACGGCATTCCCACGGACCTGCAATGGCTCGGCCAATGCCACTCGGCCGTCGCTGGAGGCTGCTACTGGAGCGCCGGCTTCCGCAGATATGTCTATGCCACCGTGGTAGCTGTTCTGCCCGTCGTTATAGGTGCGTCGGATGCCAAACGGCGAAGTCACTTCTTCAGCGTGTGGCCAGATGAATGTGCTGCTCCAGAACGGCTGCGGTGTAACGTGCGCAAACACTTGCCCCAACTGCTGTGCTTCCTCCCTCACCACCTCCGGTTCGAGCAGATAAACCCGATCAGCAGGGAGCTCAATCTGCTCGCTTCCAAAGTCGGCGGCCATAACCATCACGCTCATCGTTGTTGAGATGCCTCCACCCCAGCTATCGACGACTGAGAGTTGAACGGGATGAGCAGCCACTTCGGCTGTCACGGGCATACCGGCGACAGCCCATGCTCCTCCTGGCCCTGGAGTGAAGGACAGCGTACGGTCATCCAGCGCACCCGTCACGGTGACCGGCCGATTGGCGAGTACCTCGACCAGCAGCGTATGTCCCTGTCTGACTTGGGGCGGGTGAAGGTTCAGCGATAGCTGCAGGGGTTCAATGGTTGGTGTAGGCGTGGACGTGGGAGCAGGTGTCGGTGTGGCTGTAGGTGTGCCTGTCGCTGTTACCGTGGGTGTGAGTGTGGCCGTTGCAGTGGGGGAGAATTGTGCCACCAGTGAACTCGCAACGTTGCACCCCGTCGCAGACAGGGGGCCCAAGACGCATGCCAAAACCACTGTCAGAGTCAGCGCTCTCTGCACCTTAGCCAACATGCGAAACGCCATCAACCCTCATCGCTTGCATTCCCCTCACTAATCCCGGACGCATTCTACCATGACTTGGAGAGAACAGCAATCGTCCGTTCAGCACAACGTAGTAGCGTGGGCATGCCGTTGATCAATTCGCCAGGAATGTGCCGAGGTGCCGAGTAGGTGCGACATGGAGATGATCCGTGTGCGCTGGGCAGGTGTCACGGGCAATGCTTGCCATCGCCCTGCTCCAAAATGGCGGGCCGCTGAAGATGCCGGAGGTCGCCGCTCGGCAGCAGGTTGCACTCAGATCTCTGCAGGACATCCTGCTCGGTGTGCAGGGAGCCGGTGTTGCCGACCGCATGGGAGATACACCTGTTGACAGCGGGCCAGGTGATTCGAACACACAACCTGCACCCATGCTGCGCGACATGCCAAAGGCGATGCACGGGGGGCGAAGGTTGGCAGACGACCTGACAAGTCCCTATTGGCGGATCACGCCATCCTTGCCGCGAGGTCGGCAGCCCGGCCTCGCGCTATTGCTGCGCTTTCGGCCTCAAGGCGGGGAACAGGATGACCTCGCGAATGGAGGAGTTGTCCGTGAAGAGCATCGCCATTCGGTCAACCCCAAACCCGAGACCCCCTGTGGGTGGCATGCCGTACTCGAGCGCCCGTATCCAGTCTTCATCCATTGGATGCGCTTCCTCGTCACCAGCCTGCAGCTGCTGGCGCTGCATCTCGAAGCGTTGCCTCTGCTCAAGTGGGTCAGTTAGCTCGCTGAAGGCGTTGCCGCATTCCAATCCGCCAACGAAGAACTCAAAGCGCTCAACCAGTCGTGCGTTATGCGGCTTCTTCTTTGCCAGTGGCGATATGTCCAACGGATAGTCTAGCACGAAGGTCGGTTGGATCAGGCTCGGCTCCACATGCTGCTTGAACAGTTCTTCAACTTGCTTGCCCCAGGTTGGTTTGACATCCAGCTCTAGGTCTAGCTTCCTCACCGCGCGACGTAGCGAATCCAGCTCTGTGTCGACTGCGATGTCGACGCCCGACGCCTGGAGGATGGCATCGCGCATCGTGACCCGTCTCCAAGGGGGCTTTAGCTCCAGGTTGCTCCCTTGATACGTGAGCGTAGATGTCCCCAGCACCTCTTGTGCCACATTGTGCCAAAGCTCTTCAACGAGGCACATCATGTCGTTGTAGTCTGCGTAGGCCTGGTAGATTTCGATCTGCGTGAATTCAGGATTGTGCTGGCTGGACACACCTTCATTGCGAAAGTCGCGACCAATCTCGTAGACACGATCCAGCCCACCGATGATCAGCCGCTTGAGGTACAGTTCATCGGAGATGCGCAGATACAGGTCAGTGTCGAGGACATTGTGGTGGGTAATGAACGGACGCGCTGCCGCACCCCCGTAGATTGGCTGCAGCACAGGGGTCTCTACTTCCAGGAATCCTCGCTCGTCCAAGAATCGACGCATTGCTGACACCATGCACGTGCGCGTCAGGAATGTGTTGCGCACCGGCTCGTTGACCAGCAGATCCAGATAGCGCTGCCGATAGCGTGCCTCAACATCAGTCAAGCCGTGCCATTTCTCTGGCAGTGGCCGCAGCGCCTTGGCCAGCATTTCAAAAGATTGGATGCGGATGGTGATCTCCCCCGTCCGCGTTTGGAACAACTGCCCCTCAACCCCAATACAGTCACCGAGGTCAAAACTCTTGCGGAAGAACTCGTAGGCTTCTTCCCCCACTTCGTCCTGACGCAGGTAGATCTGGATACGACCGCTCCCATCCTGAATGTGAGCGAAACTAGCCTTGCCCATCACGCGGATGGACATCAGCCGACCTGCCGTGCGCACGGTTGGCGGCTCGGTCCCAGCCTCCACCGTGAAAGCTTGCAGCGCCTCAGAGGTCGAGTGTGTATGCGAAAAGCGCGCCGGGTACGGTTCGATCCCCGCGGCGCGCAGAGCGGTCAGTTTCTCCAACCTCTGTTCTCTGTGATCGCTCGTGTCCGTCATGATCTGGCTCCTGTGCTAGCTCACGTCTAGGATTGTGAACTCCGCTGGTCCATCAGGAGTCTGTACAACTACCTCGTCGCCTGTACGGTGACCTATCAAGGAGCGACCGAGAGGTGATTCGTCCGATATGCGGCCCTCACTGGGGTCACATTCGGCTGGCCCTACGATGTGAAAGGTCTCAGGGGCGCTGTTGTTCTCCACGACTCTTACTCTGCTACCCAGACGCACAGTGTCGCCTGGCGACGAGTCTTCGATGATCGCAACCTTGGACAGAAGCGCCTCCAGGGTCATGATGCGCCCCTCGAGCAGAGACTGTTGGTACTTCGCCTCGTCATATCCGGCGTTTTCCATGATATCGCCATCCTCTTTGGCATCATGGATCTGTCTCGCTACTTCGGCCCGCCGCACCGTACGCAGGTATTCCAGTTCCTGTTCCAGCTTGCGCTTACCGTCCGCGGTGAGATAGGTCGGTTTTTCGGTCATGAGTCTTGCTATTGCTCCTCGCCAAGTGTAAACAAGCAAAAAAGCGCCCTGCGGCGCGACGTCTTGCGATCCTATTATACTCAGCATCAACATATAGTCAAACTGCGCGGGAGTCGTCCTCATCCAATCACGGCTTTGCCTGAGCATGACTGGCACAGCGGCGCATTGCCGACCCCTTGGCTGTATGGTATAATCTGATTCAAATGCCAGAGAGGGAGTGCTTCCTGCCAGTATGTTCAGCGCCAAGTCGAGTAGGAGGCTGGCGATGTACTGCAACAACTGCGGTGCGTGGAACCCCGAAGAGAGCAAGTTCTGTGCCAAGTGTGGCAAGCCGGTGAGTGGGGCGCCTGCTACAATTCGCGACCGATGGATGGGACCGGGCCTGATGGTGGCGATCATAGCGGCGCTGCTGGTGGTGATCGCTGTCCTTGTCGCAATTGTGGTCCGGGACCAGGTCGCCCGCCTATGGCAGGGGGTCACGGCACAGCCGACCCCAACGGAGATTGCTGTGCTTCCCACTGCGACTTCCACTCAGGGCGCCGTTCTAGCGACTGCTACGCCTTCACTATTGCCAAGTCCGTCGCCGACGACAAGCCAAGTGCCGGCACCAGTGGCAACTCTCACATCCACACTGGAGCCGACACCCATTCAGCGCACCTTCAGGCTGGTTTATCGAGAGTGCATCCGTCCCGGCCTCTCGCTAGGGGCCGTCAAGGGTCAGGTTTTCGACAAGGCAGGTCGGGTGATTCCTGGAGCCAAGGTCAGGATCACGATTGATGGCTATGAATGGCAGTCGGATGCCAATCCCGCCACTACCAACTCAGCGGGCTGGTATGAATGGATCCTCGAAGTTGGCCAGAAGGTCCAGTTCGTTGAACTGATCGTGGAAGGGCAGTCAGTTCCATTCTCCCCGCAGGGCTTTGAGGTCAAGGCCTCGGGTGGTTGCTTCCAACAAGTTGATTTCATAGAGCAGTAGGCCTGTTCTGACCACTTGCCGGATTGCCGCAGTAGGATCGCGCTTGCTTCATAGGCGCTCCCATGCTCGTGCTGGCATGGCCAACGCTTGTCTCTCCATCTGAGCTGAGAGACTGCTGAAGGAAGGAGGCAAAACGTGGAACACGAAAGACGACTGTACGTTCTAATCATCGCGGTGGGTGTGCTGGCCTTGGTGCTCAGCACGTGCTTCGGCGCGTTTGCCGGGGGTGTGGTAGGATTCTGGGCTGCCCGGAAGGTGGGCAGTGATATCACAGACGAGTACCGCCGGGCGTTTGAAGAGCAGTGGGAACGCATCCAGCGTGAGGAGCCGTGGCTAGGCCCACCGGAGCGCTTGCCCTCCATGCCCGACACAGGCGGAGCGATGATAACAGAGGTTATTGAAGGTGGCCCCGCCGCTCGAGCCGACGTCCGACCTGGAGACGTGATTATTGTAGTGGATGGTGTGCGCATTGACGAGGAGATCACACTCAGCAAAGTCATCGGCAGATATCAACCCGGCGACAGAGTCGAGCTTGTGCTGTGGAGAGGCGGCCGCGAGCTGACGGCCATGGTGAGGCTCACCGAGCACCCCGAGAAGCAAGGGATAGCCTATTTGGGTGTCTACTACCAGATGCTGCCCGCAAGGATAAGACCGCCCACAACCGACTGAGCATTACAGGCCGGATTGCCAAAGCCGACTGAAGAATGAGGCAGGTTCATTTGCTGAACCTGCCTTTCCTCATGCTGGGGAAGGGGTAGTTCTTGGCCAGAACGCTGTGGATCAAAGAGCAATATCTGCAAAGGGGGTGTTGCTGAGGTGGTAGCACAGGCCTAGCTCAGCAATATTGCACCTTGGTCTCTTGGCAGCATCCTTATCGTAAAAACAGGCTGCGCGGTGGCTCGCTCCATAGGGCGAGCCCTAACCCCCAACAAGACACCGGGACAGCAACGACTTCAGGGTGAGCTGCAGATACGACCTGTCGGCTGCCCTGGTACTGCCTGGGGCAGAAGGTGGCTCAACATCTCGCCGGGTCACCCAAAGGGCCAATCTCGCTGGGTCGAAGAGAACGCTTTGCGAAGTATCTGGTTCGTTGACCCAACTTTGAGTACCAAACCCGCCGCTGAACCGCCCGTCGACATCATCCATCAGAAGGGCAAGCGCCTTGTCCGCGCCGATCCATCCCTCGTTCAGTTCAAGCAGACTCTGCAGCGCACCAAGACGTGCCAGGCTTGCGGATCTCGCCGGACCAGAAAGCGCGTTGCGTTGCGCCATCGCCAGGGCAGGGTCGAGGAAATGGTTCGTGCGGACCAACGGCTCACTGCCCACATCTGTCTCGAAGACGGCATGGCGATGAGCAGACATCTCTATGGCGACTGCCCCAGGGGCTTTGCTATCGCCGAGGAGTACGTTGCCACCGTACAGGCGGTCGGCGGACAAGAGCACGCGTTTCGCCTGGGTGAGATCGCCGGCGCGCTCCAATACCTGCCGCAGCAGGAACTGCGGCGGTTGTCCGCTCGATGCCAGGTCAACCGAGGGAGAGCTGGACAACACGGCTACGACCTGTTCCTCGTTCATTCCTGTCCAGACACCCACCATGCCCATCGGACCAGCAGAGACAAAGGCATTACCCTGGGCCGGCCGGCGCGCGACGACCATCCAGTAGCGGCCAAGCAGATCGGCCTCCGCGGAATCCTGGCTGTGTCCAACCAACAGCCCGCCGTCCACAGTGGCAGAGTCCCACACAGCAAAGTTGGAGGAAGATGCCGCCCTACCGTTCTGCGGACAGCGGATGGCAGGTCGCACCACAGCGTCGATGGGGAAAGGCGAGCCAGATGACTCAACGGAAGGGGATGCGCAGCTCAATGCTAGGAGGTCTGGAAGGATGTTCAGCAACAGCACATCCTGGTACGATAGACCCGCTCCATCGGCAATCCCTCGCATCTCGCTGCGCAGCGCCGTTGGCAGCGTGCGGTCAAGAGGCCGTGCATGTGCCAGTAGCCAAGGGTGCAAGGGACCATACTCCAGGAGGGCGTGCTCATACAGATAGAGCTTGACCAGCTCACGCACCTGCTCGCGTAGCAGGGTGCCCTGCTGCAAACCCATCTCATAAGGGCTACCCTGCAGACACAGGAGGTGCATACCACTGACCCGTTCATAGTGCCCGCTCGGGTTCGGGGCGTGAACGTCCTGCGGTTGCCGAGGAAAACTGCCCATAGTCACGGCCAGGAGCAGTACCAAGACATAGCGGATAATCGCCTGTCGCAAGTCGCCTCCAGCCTGTATGCTACCTTTTGCTCCTCTTCTCGCGGCCCCGGAAGCGCAGGCGCAAGGGGGTGCCTTCAAAGCCCCATTGCTCTCGGATGCGGTTCTCCAGGTACCTTTGATAGGAAAAGTGCACCAGCCGGCTGTCATTCACGAAGAATACCAGTGTCGGCGGGTCCAGCGCAGGTTGTGTGGCGTAGTAGAACTTGAGCCGTTTGCCAGCCCTGGAAGGGGGATGGTGGCGGACGATCGACTCCTGAACCAGCTCATTGAGCGCGCTGGTGGGTATGCGTTGATAGCGCTGCTGATGCACGCGGATGGCCGTCTCAAGCACTTGCTCGATTCGTTGGCGAGTCAGAGCCGAGATGAACAGTACGGGTGCATAGGGGATGAACTTCAGCTGCTTGCGCACGTGGTCCCTGTATGCATCCATCGTTGTGCTGTCCTTCTGGATCAAGTCCCATTTGTTGACGACGATCACCACGCTCTTGGAAGCCTCCAGGATGTATCCAGCGATATGGGCATCCTGAGCCGTGATCCCTTCCGTCGCATCGATCATCAGCAGTGCCACACTGGCCCGATCTATCGCTTTGAGGGCTCGCAGCACGCTGTATTTCTCAACGCCAGGAGCCACCTTGCCGCGCTTGCGAATGCCCGCCGTATCGATGAGCATAACCTGCTGGCCGTGCCAGCGCAGTAGCGTGTCGATGGCGTCACGCGTGGTACCTGCAACATCGCTGACAATGGCCCGCTCCTCACGCAACAGGGCGTTGAGCAGGCTGGACTTGCCGACATTGGTGCGCCCCACGATGGCCACGTGTACGGCTGCGGGCTCTGTCTCCTTCTCTGTCACCTCGGGGAGTGAAACCACCACGGCATCCAGCAGATCCGCTACGCCTACGCCATGCAGTGCCGATACCGGGTACACCTCGCCCAACCCCAGGGAATAGAAATCAACCGCTTCCATGCGCCGCTCGGAAGAGTCCACCTTATTGATCGCCAGGATCACCGGCTTCTGGGTGTGGCGCAATAGGTGGACGATCTCCTCATCTGCGGGCGTTACGCCATCCAGCACGTCAGTGACAAAGACGATCACATCCGCGTCGGCCATTGCTTGCTGCGCTTGCATGCGCACTCGGGCCAGCAAGTCATCGTCCGAACCGAGCACCAGGCCACCGGTGTCGACGAGGGCAAAGACTCTGCCTTGCCATTCCGCATCAGCATACAGACGGTCACGGGTCGTGCCGGGCAGATCCTCCACAATGGCCTGGCGCCGTCCCACGATGCGGTTGAAGAGGGTGGACTTGCCAACATTCTGGCGACCCACGATCGCGACCAGGGGTTTCGCCATCCCTAGACCTCACTTGCCCGTGACAGAAAAGGAGAGGGAAACGGCAGCTACAGGAGATACAGAATGACAATCGCTGTCAGTCCCCAAAGGCCAATCACCAACAACAGAGGCTTGTCTTCGAGAATCAAATCCTCCGGTGCTCCTCCTTCGCCCTTTACTTGGACGAGATACATGTACCGAAACAGGGCGTACAGCACGAAGGGAATCGTCAGCATCATGGCATGATTCTGGGGCAGGTTGGGGGCGGAGAAAGTGTATAGCGAATAGGCCATAGCTGTGGAGGCAGTGACCATGCGGATCATGTCATCGAGCAGTGCCAGGTTGTACTCATCGAAAATGGTGCGGTGGGCGTTAGCGTTCTCGCTAAGCAGCACCAGTTCGTGACGTCTCTTGCTGATGGCGATGAACAGCGCGCCGAACACCGTGCACAGGTAGAGCCACGGCGAGAAGCGCGCAGCCTGCACTACCACTACGCCAGCCGCTACGCGCAGCACAAAACCGCCGGCGACGGTGAGCACATCAACGATGACTATTCTCTTCAACCAGAAGGAGTACAGGGCCATCAATAGTAGGTAGAAGCTAGCAAGCGCGGCAAATCGGCCGTCGAGCAAGAAAGATACGACCAGGGAGACAACGCCCAACACCGCAGCCGCGACGATTGCTACCCGTGGAGTGAGTTGCCCCGAGGCCAAGGGGCGGTTGCGCTTGGCAGGATGTTGGCGATCCTTCTCCACATCCAGCAGGTCATTGACGAGGTATACCGCACTGCTGATGGCACAGAAAAGAGCAAACGCCAGCAGCGCCTTGAGCAGATAGTACGGCTGGAAAAGCTTGGCATCAAACACCAGTGCTGCCAGCACAAAGACGTTCTTCGCCCATTGCTTGGGCCTCATCGCTTTCAGTAGTGGAACGAGCATTATCCCAGGATTCCCCTCCGCACACACAATGACGTGTATGATAGTTGATTCCAAACTGCATGTCAACTTGACTTCTCCGAGGACTGTGCTTATCCTAGGTCCGTGGAGAAGGAGCGACTGGACATTCTGCTTCACAAGAAAGGATTGGCGGAGAGCCGCGAACGAGCCCGCCGCATGATCATGGCTGCCCAAGTCCTTGTGGACGGTCAGGTGGTCGACAAACCCGGCGCGAGGGTGCCCAGTAGCGCAGTGCTTGCCATCAAGGAGCGGCTCCGTTATGTTAGTCGAGGTGGCCTGAAACTGGAAGCTGCCCTGCAGGCGTTTGGCCTCGATGTGCGCGGTGTGGTGGCCGCAGATATCGGTGCATCGACCGGGGGGTTCACCGATTGCCTCCTTCAACACGGTGCGGCCCGCGTCTATGCTGTTGATGTTGGCTACGGGCAACTGGCTTGGCGGCTGCGGACTGACTCACGTGTGGTGGTCATGGAGCGTGTCAACGCCCGCTATCTGCGAGAACTCCCCGAACTCGTTGACTTGGCCACCGTAGATGTCTCCTTTATCTCTCTCACGCTGGTTTTGCCTGCTGTCATGCAGCTTCTCAAACCAGAAGGGCAGATCATCTCGCTCATCAAGCCGCAATTCGAGGCCGGTCCGGATCAGGTGGGCAAGGGAGGAGTAGTCAAGGATCCCGCCGTTCACCACGCCGTTCTGTGCAATGTCCTCGGCTGGGCAGCGGCCAACGGCCTGCGGATCAACGGGGTCATCGCCTCGCCTTTGCATGGGCCCGCGGGCAATGTAGAGTTCTTCGCTCATCTTGCGTCAGGCGTCGCGCAGCCAGTATCCGAGCAGCACGCGATGGTAGACGACTGTCTGAGTTCGCTCTCAGCGGGCAGCCCGTGAACAAACCTTCATGCCTGGCCTGTCTCATCTTCATGTAGGTGTAAGCTCGACGATGTCTACTACGGCCGACGGAAACGGTTGGCAGCCACCTGCAGATCAACTATAATGGACGAATAGAAGGCGTTCGTGCGATGATTCCGTTCGGAGATCTGAGACTGCAGTACCAGGCAATCAAGATTGAGCTGGATCGGGCCATCCAGTCTGTACTGGACGAGGGCTGGTACATACTGGGTGTGAGTGTTTCTGCGTTCGAGAGTGAGTTCGCGGCCTACTGCGGCACCGAGTTTGCGGCTGGAGTGGGCAATGGCACCGATGCTCTACAGTTGGCGCTGATGGCCTGCGGAATAGGACCCGGCGACGAGGTAGTGACGACGCCCCTCAGTGCCACCTTCACCGCCCTAGCGATATCCGCGACGGGAGCTGTGCCAACATTCGTTGACATTGATCCCGATACCTACAACATGGATCCGCAGAAACTGGGGGGTGCGATTGGGCCCCGCACCAAGGCGATCATGCCGGTTCACCTCTATGGCCAGCCCGCAGACATGGATCCTATTCTCTCCATTGCCCGTGAGCGTAATCTGCTTGTGATTGAAGATGCGGCACAAGCACACGGCGCAGTGTACAAAGGCCGCAGAGCAGGTTCTTTGGGTGATGTCGGATGCTTCAGTTTCTATCCGAGCAAGAACCTGGGTGCTTTCGGCGACGGCGGCATGGTCGTGACCGACAATCCGGCGATAGCTGAAAAGGTGCGCATGTTGCGCAATGGGGGCCAGAAAGGACGCTACGATCACCAACTCCTGGGCCTTAACAGCCGATTGGATGAGCTGCAGGCAGCGATCCTGCGAGTGAAACTCACGTACCTCGAGAAATGGAATGAGCGCCGGCGCCATATTGCAGCGCTCTACACAGCACTCCTTGCCGACAAGGTTGAGCCGCCGATCGAGATGCCGCATGTCAGACACATCTACCATCTGTACGTGATTCGCTGCAAGGACCGGGATGCACTGCAGAAACACTTGGCTGAGAGAGGCGTGGGAACAGCCGTTCACTACCCCACTCCCATTCACCTGCAAGGAGCGTACCGTGGACTGGACTTGGGATCAGGGTCCTTTCCAGTGGCCGAGCGCAGCGCAGAACAGGTGCTGTCGCTGCCCATCTACCCCGAATTGACCGACGCCAAGGTGCGGCAGGTCGCCGCTCACATCCTGGACTGGGGCACGTAGGACATCGCATGGCAAAAAGCATCTCGGTCTTCTTTCCAGCTTACAATGATGGCGGCACCATTGCCAGTATGGTACTCACTGCCCTGATGACAGTCCGCGAACTGGCGGACGACTATGAGATCATCGTGGTCAACGACGGAAGTGCAGACTATACACCACAGATTCTGGACGAGCTGGCCCGGGTGCACAAGGAGGTGCGGGTGATCCACCATGAGCAGAACAAGGGTTATGGCGGTGCCCTGCGTACGGGCTTCAGCAGTGCCACCAAGGAACTGATCTTCTATACCGATGGAGACGCGCAGTACGACGCACGCGAGCTCAAGGTCCTGTACCCGGTGCTTGCGGAAGGTGTTGACATGGTAAACGGCTACAAGATCAGCCGCTCAGACCCTTGGTATCGAACAGTCATCGGCCGCATTTATCACTGGACGGTCAAGCTGGCCTTCGGACTGCATCTGCGAGATGTGGATTGTGACTTTCGGCTCATGCGCCGCTCCATATTCGACCGCGTGCATCTGCGTTCAGACAGCGGCGTGATTTGCGTCGAGATGATGAAAAAGATCCAGGACGCCGGATTCGTCATCTCTGAGGCACCCGTTCACCATTACCATCGCGTGTACGGCCGCTCACAGTTCTTCAACTTTGGACGCATCTTCCGCGTGGGGCGTGACCTGTTGAAGCTGTGGCTGGAGCTGGTGCTCTGGCCGAAGCTGGGCAGAACGGCAACGTCGCAGAACACTCCATAGGGAGGCTGGAGCTTGTGAACATAGCGAATTGGTCACTGCGGCAACGCGCTAGAGCCATCATCACCCTGATACTGGCGCTCGTGGCACTGGTGGTGCTCTACTTGGCGCGCGCAGCCCTGCTGCCTTTCATCCTGGGCCTTCTTCTTGCGTATATGATGCTGCCTTTCATCAATTGGCTGGATCCGCGTCTGCAGTTCGTATTCCGCCACCGCCGCTTGGCACGGACACTTGCGGTGCTGGGTGGCTATGTGTTGGTCTTCGCTATCCTTGCCGGATTGACGGCCTTCATCATCCCGCCGATTGCCACCCAGGTCAGCCGCCTGACGCAGGGGCTGCCGGACCTCGCCAGACGGGCGTACAGCGCAGCGCCAGAAGTCGTCCAACTCTGGTTGGATAGGTACAACGAAGCCGTGCCGCCAGAGATCCGCCTGGCACTGGAGAGGAGCATTCAGGATAGGCTCCAGGCCCTGATCGAAGCATTGCAGGCCGGATTGTTCAAGACCATCGGTGTGCTGTTCAGTACCGTCAGCTTTGTCCTCGGCCTGGTGATCGTGCCGCTGTGGATGTTCTACATCCTGCGCGACCAACCGGAAATGAATGCTTCGCTCTACAGGCTGATCCCTACCGCCTATCATGAAGACGTGCGGAGCATTCGTGCGCTCATGGACGAGGTGCTGTCTGGATACCTGCGCGGTCAGCTGATCCTCGTCGTCATCGTTGCCCTGATGTTTTTCATCGGTCTGGAGCTCATCGGCATAGACTTTGCACTGCTCTTGGGTACCATAGTCGGCCTCCTGGAAATCATACCGGTTCTGGGCCCCATACTGGGCGCAATACCTGCCCTCGTGGTGACCCTGGCCACCGCTCCCTCCACAGTCTGGCTGGTTGTCCTGCTCGCTATCCTGGTGCAGCAAATCGAGAACAGCTTTTTTGTGCCACAGATCGCCGGTGGCACGGTCCGGCTGCATCCTGCCATTGTGATGATTGCCCTCGTCATCGGTGGTGCAGTGGCCGGTGCGGTGGGCTTGGTGCTCAGCGTGCCCGTAACCGCCATCATCCGCGACCTAGCTCACTACCTCTACCTGCGCCTCGGCGACGAGCCCTTGTCGCCCCAGGAAGCTGCAGCCCGGGTTCGCAACGGTTTCTAGCCGCGCATCTGGTTCCCCTGGCCTCGGCGCGGCGCCGTGCAAGCCCATCGTGCTGCTCTGAACTCCGTCCGATAGCCCCGCCCAAGGTGGCCGGTGTCGGTTTGATCCCCTTGTTAGGAATCGAGTATACTGCGACTATGAGCGAGCGCATGAGCATCGGCCCTCAAGCGATCAACCAGAAGTACATCCGCAACTTCTGTATCATTGCCCACATTGATCATGGCAAGAGCACTCTGAGCGACAGGCTCTTGGAATTCACGGGCACCATCAGCCCGCGTGAGATGTCCGCTCAGGTACTGGATCAGATGGACCTCGAACGCGAGAAGGGAATCACGATCAAAGCCAAAGCGGTGCGCATGATGTATCGCGCTCAGGATGCAGAGACGTATGAGCTGAACCTCATCGACACACCGGGCCACGTTGATTTCACTTACGAGGTTTCTCGCGCCCTGACCGCTTGCGAAGGGGCCGTTCTGGTGGTCGATGCCTCACAGGGTATCCAGGCGCAGACACTGGCGAATCTGTACCTTGCACTGGAGTACCACCTCACGATCATCCCGGTAGTGAATAAGATTGATCTTCCTTCGGCTAGCCCGGAGCTGGTCGCTGGAGAGATCAGTGACCTGTTCGGCATCCCCAGAGAACAGATCATCCTGGCCTCGGCCAAGCACGGTATTGGCACTGAGGAGGTGCTAGAGGCGATTGTGCAACGCATCCTGCCCCCAGGTGGTGCCTCTGACTGGCCAACCAGAGCTCTCATCTTTGACTCGCACTATGATCCGTACAAGGGAGTAGTTGCTTACGTGCGAGTGGTGGACGGCGTGGTCCTTCGAGGGCAGGGTCTGTTGCTGATGTCCAATGACACGGCAGTGGAAGCCTTGGAAGTTGGTTTTTTCCGCCCCCACATGGTGCCAACAGGAGTGCTCGGCACAGGCGAGGTCGGCTACGTGGCCACCGGCCTGAAGAACATCCGCGACTGCTCGGTCGGCGACACCATCACGCTGTCCCAGACACCCGCCAGCGACCCACTTCCGGGCTACAGGGCGGCCAAGCCAATGGTCTTTGCTGCGTTCTTCCCCGTTCTGAACGAGGACTATGGCCTGCTGCGCGATGCGCTGGAGAGGCTTCGTCTGAACGATGCTGCCCTGTCCTATGAAGCAGAGCGCTCTCAGGCACTGGGCCTCGGGTTCCGCTGCGGGTTTCTGGGCCTTTTGCACCTGGAGATTGTGCAGCAGCGTCTGGAGCGGGAGTACGGCTTGCAGTTGATTGCTACTGCGCCCAGTGTCGGCTACCAGGTAGAGACGCGCGATGGTAGGATGGCAGATGTTCGCAATCCAGCTCAGCTGCCACCGCAAGAGTCCATCCAGCAGATTAGCGAACCGTGGATGCGGATCAGTGTCTTTGCTCCTGTGGAGTACATCGGCCCGATCATGGAACTGGTCACCAGCCGCCGTGGTGAGCCCGAAGGGATGGAGTACCTTGACGAGCGTCGTGTGCTACTCCAGTACGTGGTACCGCTATCCGGGATCATGGTGGATTTCTACGACAAGCTCAAGGCGCGTTCGCACGGCTATGCCTCGCTGGACTATCAGTTCGCCGAGTATCGACCCGGCGACTTGGTCAAGCTTGATGTGCTCGTGAATCGCCAGCCAGTCGATGCCCTGTCTATGATTGTACACCGAGATCAAGCCCACTCAACGGGCCAGGCTCTGGTGAGCAAGCTGAAGGAGGTCATCCCGCGGCAGCTCTTCAACGTTGCCATCCAGGCGGCAATTGGCTCGCGGGTCATCTCCCGGGCCAATGTCAAGGCGCTGCGCAAGGATGTCCTGGAAAAGCTCTATGGCGGGGACGTCACGCGGAAGATGAAGCTGTTGGAGAAGCAGAGGGCAGGGAAGAAGAGGCTCAAACGCCTGGGCAACGTGGAAATCCCTCAAGAAGCGTTCATGAGTGTGCTCAGGTTGGAAACCTGACGCACGGTGCTTCTGCATCAGCGCTAGTGGATTGGTTTGCTGAACACACAACGCTTGTCATTCGAGGCGATGGGGTGCCTACGTGGAGACCAATCGACCAGAGTCACTGATCAACGAATATCTGTATGGGCGGCCCTTCTATCCGGCCACTCCACTGTCCTGGCTGGCACCGTTTTGGTCATTTCTGTGCGGTGCGGCCGCCTCTGCAGCCTGGGCCTGGACCGGTAGCCACCTGCTGCGTCTCCTGCTGGGTTTGCTGCTGGTGGGCCCGCTGCTCGGCCTGGCCTGGGCGGCCAGCGCGCGGA